>CABQMD010000264.1 GCA_902465145.1 uncultured Succinatimonas sp.
CAATTAAACCCGCGTCTGCGGGTTTTTTTGTTTAAACCGGCCGGCGCAACGGTATACAAAGGAGAAACGCTGTGAGATCCATAAGTTTTGATACCAAATACCTAAAGGATGTACACCTTTTTTACAAACGGCACTGCTTAAAGAGCAACACCATGTTGCTTGAATCAGCAGAAATCGTCGATAAAACCGGTGTAAAAAGTCTGGCAGGCGTAAGTTGTGCCTTAAAGATCTGTTGCGACGATCTGACCGTAACCGCCACGGCCTTGTCAAAGAACGGCTCTTACCTGTTGGATGCGCTGTCCTCTTTACTAAAAGTTCCCAAGGAGCAGGACCGACTCTGCATTACTTATAAAAGACCGCAAAGCGGCCTTGATGAAGAAAGCCGTCTTAAAGCGGCAGGACCGCTTGATGTGATCCGCGCAGTACATAAGCTTACCAAAGACTGCGAAGACATCATGATCTCGGGAAACATCTCCTTTGATTTTATAAATAACTTTGAACACATAGGCGATGTTCCCAAAGGAGAAAATCCCTGCTCTGATTACACTTTCTACGTTTTCGACGTCTCGATACTATCAAATCATCAGCAAAAAAATACCAAAGTAGTGGCTTTTGCCTTCGGCAAGGACAGCTACGAGGAAACGGCGCTTGCCGCTTTAAGACTGCGCGATCTCATCAATGAAGTCGATGAAAACGATACCTTAAGCCTTGATTTGACCACCGACGTAGAATTTCATCCTGATCTTAGCGATGAGAAATTCTCAAAAATAGTCTCGGCTTTAAAAGAGCACATTCTCGCAGGCGATGCCTTCCAAGTAGTACCGTCGCGCACCTTTAAAGCACCTTGTCCTAATCCATTTTTGGCCTATGAGTATTTAAAGAAACTCAATCCTTCCCCTTACATGTATTACATCAATGATCCGCGCTTCGTGATCTTCGGGGCATCTCCTGAATTTGCCGTACGCTACGATGCATCGTTAAACGAAGTGAGTATCAGCCCCATTGCCGGTACTAGAAGTCGCGGATTAAAAAAGGACGGAAGCATAGACAGAGAGCTTGATTCACGCATCGAACTTGAACTTCGTACCGATAAAAAAGAAGTGGCCGAACATCTGATGCTCGTGGATCTGGCCCGCAACGATCTAGCTCGTATCGCCAAACCAGGAACCCGCTACGTGAGCAACATGCTTCACGTGGACAAATACCAGGCGGTAATGCACCTAGTCTCGGACGTGCATGCTCAGTTAAAAGAAGATCTTGACGCTTTTAATGCCTACCAGGCCTGCATGAATATGGGTACGCTCTCAGGCGCTCCCAAGATCAAAGCTCACGAGCTTATCTATCATTACGAAGGCAAAAAACGCGGATCCTACGGCGGAGTAGTTGCGATGGTTCGCAATGACGGCAGTTTTGACTCCTGCATCACCATTCGCTCGGCTTTCGTTAAAGATGCCTTTGCATACGTACAGGCAGGATGCGGCGTAGTTTACGATTCAGAGCCTGCTTTTGAATGCCAAGAAACCGTCAACAAAGCCCGTTCAACCTTAACTGCCATCTATATGGCTTTACATGCACAGCAAAAAAGCGAGGACTAACCATGCAACGCGATGTGATCTTTATCGATAATTTCGACTCGTTTTCCTATAACCTTGTAGATGAGCTACAAGTTTTAGGGTGCAATGTTCTGGTATACCGCAACGACACCGCGCCAGAAAAAATTCTCGAACTGCTTAATAAAAGCAAGGCACAGGATCATGAGGCGGTGTTGGTACTCTCTCCTGGTCCTTCTGCCCCGCAGGATGCCAACAACTTAATTCCCATCATAAAATCGGCCTTGGGCAAATTTCCCTTGTTGGGAATTTGCCTCGGACATCAGGCCTTGGGGTTAGTCTTAGGCGGAGAGGTTACCCGCGCGCCAACCATAGTGCACGGCAAAAGTTCTGACATAAATCACGACGGGCAAGGTGCTTTTAAAGACCTCCCCAATCCGCTAAAAGTTGCCCGTTATCATTCGCTAATAGTAAAGGATCTGCCTAAAAACGTCGAAGTATGTGCTTCCTTTGACGGCATGTGCATGGCCTTGCGCGAGAAAAAACTTAAGGTTTGCGGCTTCCAATTTCACCCCGAGAGCATCATGACCACTTTCGGCAGAAAGTTGCTACTTCAGGCTT
>CABQMD010000265.1 GCA_902465145.1 uncultured Succinatimonas sp.
AAGAATATTTTTCCTATTATTACAGTCTGTTATGCCAGTATGGTTTAAAAATTCAACTGTGAGCAAGATCTTATTTTGTAATTTGCGGTGATGCGTATTTTTAACTTATACCGGATAATTCATCTGATCACTTAGAAAACAGATTTATTGTAATTTTTGCAAACGTTTTAAAAAGGAGGCGGAGTCATGTTGGACACCGGTTCTCAGGACAACGTTAAATCGCTTTCGGAACTTACTGCCGATCGTATTTTGGAACATATAGTGTCTCAGGGATATAAAAGCGGAGACAAACTGGATAATGAAAAAAAGCTGTGTGTCGAGTTAAATGTCGGACGCAGTACCTTGCGTGAAGCTGTACGTATGCTCTCTTCACGCAATATTCTTACGGTTAAACATGGTTCAGGGATATATGTCAGCGATAAATTGGGAATGGCCGATGATCCTTTGGGGTTTGCCTTTGTTGAGAACAAGAGCAAACTGGTTCGCGACGTAATAGATTTCCGGCGTATGGTAGAACCGTTGATCGCAATGCTGGCTGCCAATAACGCCACACATACTCAGATAGAAGAACTTGACGAAATAGAGCAGGAGGTTGAGAAGCTGATAGCTGAGAATAAATCACATGCCGTAGCCGATGCAGCTTTCCATGCCAAAATAGGGGAGATGAGCGGCAATTTGGTAATGCCCAAGATCGGGCCTATTATCAACAACGCCATTGACCTTTTTATTCATGTAACAGGTTCCATTCTACGCAACGAAACCGTAAGCGATCATCGGGCGATTATAGATGCTATAAAACAAAAAGATCCGCTCAGAGCTTCTGATGCGATGTTGTTGCATATTATTCACAATCGAGCGGTGATTGAAAATTACATACGTGAAAACGGATTGGAATAGTGTCTGAGTCAATTTAATTTGTCACCTTTTTGTTCTTTGATTTTGTCCAAATGATGACATATACCGTCGACTGTGAAGCTGTCGGCGGTTTTCGTGATGCTTAAAAATATAATGGAACGTTGTAAAATTTTCGAACAAGCGTTTCTAAGAGTTTAGGTGTTACAAAGAACAGAGATTTTGATGGAACAGCTATGTCCTTTAATAGCAATTTATAAATGAAAAAACCCGCCTTTGACGACGGGTTTTGTTATTTGGATCTAAAATTAGAATTTGTTGACCTGGCAACGCGGAGTCTGACCCAAAGCACCGCGTACAGCTTCTTCAGCGCACTTGGTCTTAAGATCAGATGCAGCCTGCACAGAGTACCAAGCCATGTGAGGGGTGATCACGATGTTAGGAGCAGAGCGCAGAGGGTTATCCATAGGCAGAGGCTCCTTAATGGTAACGTCGAGACCGGCACCGCCAATCTGACCGCTCTTTAAGGCTTCGGCGAGATCTTCTTCATTGACCAAACCGCCGCGGGCTACGTTGATGATGTAAGCACCGCGTTTCATCTTAGCGAAGGTGTCTTTGTTCATGAACTTAGCGTTGTCTTTGTTCAGACCGCAGTGCAGGGAAATAAGATCAGCGTTCTTCAGTACTTCTTCTTCGCTCTTTAATTCGATGAAGGAGAGCTCAGGATTTTCCTGAACGTGCTTGGTGTAAATATCATAACCGATAACCTTGCAACCCATAGCATGAACACGCTTGGCAAAGGCAGTACCGATACGGCCCAAACCGATGATACCGACGGTCATGCAGGACATACGGGTGATAGGAGCGCATTTTGCGTAATCCCAAATACCGTCTTTAACCTGCTCGCTGGCAGCACAGACTTTACGGGTCACTGCCATCATGAGAGCCAGAGCCTGATCGGCAACTTCGAAGGTGCCGTAGTCAGGAACGTTGCAAACGGCAACGTGGTGACGGGAAGCAGCCTCAAGATCAACGTTATCAACGCCGACGCCGTAACGGCAGATGAGCTTGAGATCAGGGAGGGCGGCAAACACCTTTTCGGTGAATTTTGCGTACTGGTTACAGCAGGCAACGGCACCCTTCAAATTGTTGATAAGATCGTCTTCAGTTTGGCACTGGCAAAGTTTCCAGGAAATGCCGGCTTTCTCGAATACAGCCTGCTCTTCATTAAGATTAGCGTGATCGCAATCGGTAATAACAATCTTGGCGTCAGCCATAATGCACCCCATTTGGTAAAGCAGAAAAA
>CABQMD010000266.1 GCA_902465145.1 uncultured Succinatimonas sp.
GCTCCCTGTTGTTGCGCTTTTTTTATAAAATTACGTCCGTCCTGATGCAATCCGCATAAAGCCACAAAAATTTCGCCGGCTCCGACTTTACGCGAATCGCTTTCTAAATATTCGAATACCGGTTCTTTATCCTGCGGAAAACCAAAATCCGAGATATTTTTTTCCGCTTTAAAAAATTTTATAAGCTGTTTTAACGTGCGCATGCTTAATTCTTCTCTTGAAGGCTTCTGTCAGGCGCTACATTATACAGTTGTAACGCTCGTGACATAACATCGCTGAACACCGGTCCTGAAACCGTGCCGCCGTAAAATTTTCCCGCTTTGGGATTTTTGATGATTACTACTAATGAAAATTTTGGATCAGACAAAGGAGCAAAACCTGCAAATGTACCGATATAGCTGTTTCCGTAGCCTCCGACCGTAGCCATTTTTGCTGTACCGGTCTTACCGGCAACTCGATAACGGGAAATGGCGGCTCTGCCTCCGGTTCCTTCGGCAACCACAGTTTCAAGAGCTGACACCATATGTCTTACATCTCGTTCTGACGCCGCTTCTTTAAAGGAAGGTTGCTTTGACTGTCTTAAAATAGAAACCGGCATTCGTCTACCTCCGTTGGCAAGCGTGGCATACGCCGAAGCCAACTGCAGATTGGTTACGGCTACACCGTAACCAAATCCCAACGTAGCTACGTCAATTTCAGACCAAAAACGGCGTCTGTCATTCAACTTGCCGTCATTTTCGCCTATGATCCCTGATTCAGTACGTCTGCCAAACCCGAAACGCCTTAACATTTCCAATGATTTTTGCGGTCCCATGGACATGGAAATATGAGCCATACCGGTATTCGATGAATACTTTATTATGTCCAAAAGCGATCCTGAGTCCATGGAATGACTGTCTGACACCTTCTTTCCGTCCACTTTGAAAGGTCTGGTGTCGTAAACTTTATTCCAATTGGTCGTGCCATTTTCAAGTGCGGCCAAAGCAATAAGCGGTTTTAAAGTTGACCCAGGTTCAATAATATCGGTTACAGCTCTGTCCTTGGCATTGGCACTGTCAAAAGACTTTCTCTCGTTAGGATCAAAAGAAGGGCATGAAACCATGGCCAGGATCTCTCCTGTCTTTACCGCCATCAAAACAGCCGTTCCGCTGTCGGCATCATTTTCACTGACAGCCTGTGCCAAACGTTCGTAGGCATAACTTTGCAGACGCAAATCAACCGACAACATCAAGTTACCGCCCTGATTGCCGTTCTTGGTAACTTCCACGTTTTCGATAATGCGATTGAATCTGTCTTTCTTTGCGATTCTTGACGACGCCGAAGACGTCAAATAACGGTTAAAGCTCTGCTCTATACCGTAAACTCCTTCGCCTTCTCCGTTTAAAATTCCGATAAGCGGCGCACTTTCACTTCCTGACGGATAAATCCTTTTATAGCTATCGTTTAGCAGTATTCCCCTTGCGGCAAAGGCTTTGAGACTCTCTGCTGCATTTTGATTCAAGTAACGTTTAAGATGGACGAAACGACGATGTTTGTCTTTGGTGCGTTCCTGCAGATCCCTTATATCAAGTTCAAGAAGAGAAGCTATCTTCGCCATAGCCTGAGGATCATGCCATAACCGCTTTCATGCATGATCTTAGGATCAGCATCCACCGTCTTCACCGGTACGGAGATCGCCATGATCTCGCCGTTACGATCCGTAATAAGTCCGCGCGGCGGTTCATAGTAATAGTTTCTCACCATCCGCGCATTTCCCTCGGCAATAAGTCTATCGGGATGTAAAACCTGAATCCACAATAATCTGAATACGACAATTCCGAGCAATGAGAAAATTGCAAGCCAAACCAGAATAACGCGAGCCCCGCCTATGCGTAACGGATGCATATTCACTTGCATATTAACGATCCAGTCTGATCACTATCTCAGCCTCAGTTTTAGGTTGCATCATCCCAAGACGTTGTATTGCCGTTTCACGAATTGCCGACTGCTTTTCCAACTCTTGTTTTTTTGCCAGCAATCCAAGCCATTCATTGGAAAGATCGTCGTTACCTGTCACAAGCTCATTAAATTCCGCCGTAAGCAGTCTGGTCTGCTGTACTTGATAAACCTTAAACAAAGACAAAGCGCAAAGAA
>CABQMD010000267.1 GCA_902465145.1 uncultured Succinatimonas sp.
ATTCTTGTCAAGGGAGGATCTTTTATCGAACAGGCCGCAAGAATTGACACCGTGATCCTAGATAAGACCGGGACTATTACCAGCGGAAAACCTGCAATTGTAAATATCACCACCAAAGACGGTGTTGATGCTGAGCTTTTATTGAAACTTGCTGCGTCTGCCGAAATGCATTCGTCGCATCCTATGGCCATTTCCATTCTGAACGAAGTGCAAAAGCGCAAGCTTGAGATCCCTGAACATGAGGATACCAAGACTGTGGTTGCCCGCGGAATAGAGGCTCGCATAGGAAAAGTTGACAATTTTGCAGGCGGTGTAGTTCTGGTCGGATCCAAGCTCTTTATGCAGGAAAACGGTGTAGAGGGCATGTTCGAGGTCAAGAAAACCAGTCCTACCGGATCATTCATCTTTATCTCAGGCAACGGAGAGCTGCTCGGGGTTTTGGAAATTGACGATCCGGTACGTCCTGATTTTAAACGGGCCATTAATCGTATGCGTTACAGCGGTGTGGAAGAGATCAACATGTTAACCGGTGACAACAAAGATGTTGCATCCGCTATAGCAGGTGAACTCGGACTGGACGGGTACAAGGCCGAAGTGATGCCTGAGGATAAGGCCAGCTTTGTGGCCAAGGCTCAAAGTCTTGGTAATGTGCTCATGGTCGGTGACGGTATTAATGATGCTCCGGCTTTGGCATATGCCGATATCGGTGTTGCCATGGGTACAGGATGTACCGACACCGCTATGGAATCGGCCGATGTGACCATTAATTCAGAAGATCCTCTTAAATTGCCTGAATTTATAGGTATAGGAAAACAGACGATGAAACTTGTGCATCAGAATTTCTGTGCCACTATACTTATCAATACCGGTGCCATGATGCTTGGATCTCTTGGACTTATTACTCCCTTGTGGGCGTCGGTAGTGCATAATGCTTCCACTTTGGGAGTGGTTTTAAATTCAGCCCGTGTGCTCATTGAGCCTAAAAAAGGCAGACAGCAGAGTACGCATTAAGTATTTTGAATAAAAGCGAAATTCGTTTCGCTTTAAATGGAGGAAAATTATGTTGTTAGGTCTTAATTACAAACTTTTGATGGGAGTTTTGGCCGGTGTGGCAGTAGGTGTAGCCGGAGCCAAATACTACGAAAGCCATCGTGACGAGATCACTGATAAACTTAAGAATTTCAAGGGATGCAATCTGCTTTCCAAGAACGATGAAGTTAAGGAAGATGCGGATCTTACTTTGGAAGAATTAGAGTCTCAGAAAGAGCGTCTTGAGGATCTTATTGCTGATTTGCAAGCTAAACAAGGAGCGAAATAATGCCTTTTGGTTTTAACGTTACTTCAAAAATGGTATTCGGCTTTGTAGCCGGTGTGGTGATCGGTGCCGTAGGTTATAAATTGGTCTCTGAGAAAAAAATTAATCCCAAGGCCATCGAGAAGACCGTGGTAGATCTGGCCAATAAATTTAAACCTTCTTCCAAAGAAGAGAATGTTCAGGAAGCTGAAGAAGGTAAACAGGCTTAATTTTTAGCAAGACGAGTTCTTCTTAGATGAAGCTTTTTATTCTTGCTAAATAATTAAGAGCAATGTTTATAAAGTTTATTTAGAAAAGCTGTTTTGCCCCTTTGGGTAAAGCAGCTTTGTTGTTTTTGGAGATAAAAAGTGTCGTCACATGAATTGGTGGATGTAGTAAACGAAGATGATCAGGTAATAGCAACCGTAGAGCGTTGTGAAATGAGAAAGCGGCATTTGCCGCACCGGGCAAGCTATATTGCAGTTGTTGACGGCAACGGCAGATTTCTTGTCGAAGTTCGCACTATGAATAAAGATTATGCTCCCGGGTTGTTTGACGCTTGCGTAGGAGGTGTAATGCAACATACTGAGGTACCGCAAGAGGCTGCCAAGCGAGAGGTGCTTGAAGAAATAGGTATAAATGCCGATGAAAAAGAAACGGAATTCTACGATTTGGGCAGTTATAGAATAAATTATCAAAGTGGCAGAGGTTTTCTTTTTGCCTATCTTTTTTTGGCAAAAAGTGATGCGATCACGGTGCGCCAAAAAGAAGAGGTAAGCGGGATCATGCTTTTGACTGAAGATGAGCTTAAAACGCTTTATCCTTCATGCACATATG
>CABQMD010000268.1 GCA_902465145.1 uncultured Succinatimonas sp.
GATATATACGTTTCCCCAAGTCAGGTAAGACGATTCAATCTGAGAACTGGCGACTCAATTTCCGGAAAAATAAGACCTCCAAAAGACGGCGAGCGTTATTTTGCTCTTTTGAAGGTTGATTCGGTCAATTTTGACAAGCCTGAGAATTCCCGTAATAAGATCCTCTTTGAAAATCTCACTCCTTTGTTTGCCACCTCAAGAATGCGTCTTGAGCTCGGTAACGGCTCCAAAGAAGATTTGACCGCCAGAGTTATTGATTTGGTTGCTCCTATAGGAAAGGGTAACCGAGGATTGATAGTTGCTCCTCCCAAAGCCGGTAAAACCATGTTGTTGCAAAATGTGGCCCATTCCATCGCTGTGAACTACCCAGAATGCATACTCATCGTTCTGCTCATTGACGAACGTCCTGAGGAAGTGACGGAGATGAAACGTATGGTTAAGGGTGAAGTAGTGGCATCGACCTTCGATGAACCTGCAACTCGTCATGTGCAGGTGGCGGAGATGGTAATTGAAAAAGCCAAGCGTTTGGTTGAACACAAGCGCGACGTGGTGATCCTCATGGACTCCATAACCCGTCTTGCCAGAGCCTATAATACCGTGATCCCTTCGTCAGGCAAAGTATTGACCGGTGGTGTGGATGCCAATGCTTTGCAACGTCCCAAGCGTTTGTTCGGTGCTGCCCGTAATGTCGAAGAGGGCGGATCGCTTACAATTATTGCCACGGCTTTGGTCGATACCGGCTCTAAAATGGATGAAGTTATCTATGAAGAGTTTAAGGGTACCGGTAATATGGAATTGCAACTCTCTCGTAAGATAGCTGAGAAACGAGTATATCCTGCTATCGACGTCACCCGCTCCGGTACCCGTCGAGAAGAATTGCTTACCTCTCCTGATGAACTTTCAAAGATGTGGGTACTGCGTAAGTTCTTACATCCGATGGGAGAGATTGAGGCTATGGAGTTTCTTATCGATAAGCTTTCCTTAACCAAAACCAATGCCGAATTTTTTGAGGCAATGAAGAGGACCTGATCCTTCTGTCTTAGGCGGTTTGCTGATGCAAGCCGCTTTTTTCGTTCTGGACAATTATCTCATGACAAATATTCTGCTTTTATGCGGCGGTGACGGTGCCGAGCATTCCGTATCTTTGGTGTCGGCTGATTTTTTAGAGAGTAAACTTAAGAAAAATTCCGACTTTAATGTATTGCGTGTCACTATCCATGATCACCATTTTGTATTAGCTGACGGTCAGTTCGGTTCTTTTGATGCTGACGGAAATTTTTGCTACGGAACGCAACTTTTTAAAGTAGATTGTGTAGTTCCGTGTATTCACGGGATCCCGGGAGAAACAGGGGATATCCAGTCTTTTTTGGATATTCTTAACATTCCTTTCATCGGTTGCGGCGCAGAAGCATCCCGCAATTGTTTCAATAAAATTTCTACAAAGCTTTATTTAACTGCTCTGGGGATCCCTAACACTCCCTTTGCCATATTGGCTGCGGACAATGATGTATATCACGCCAAAGCCGAAGCTTTTTTTGACGAGCATCACGGTGATGTATACGTAAAGGCAGCCAGTCAGGGATCGTCTGTCGGTTGTTATCATGTAACCGACAAAGAGGAGCTGCATAAAAAAATTACAGAAGCTTTCGGTTACAGCAGTGAAGTGATATTGGAAAAGAACATCATTCACCGCGAACTTGAAGTAGCTGTTTATGAACTAAACGGTGAACTTAAGGTAACAACTCCGGGTGAGATCATCATGCCTGAGAACGTTTTCTATACTTACGAAGAAAAATATTCAAAGGACAGCGCTACGGTGACTACCGTAGAGCCTCAAGGTCTCGAAGAAAAAGTTGTAGAAGAGATCCGTGACTACGCTAGACGTGCTTTCGTCGGACTAAAACTTTGCGATCTTTCGCGTATTGATTTCTTTTTAAGTAAGGATGACGGCATCCTCTTAAATGAGATCAATACCTTCCCCGGGGAGACTCCGATTTCAATGTTCCCCAAGTTGTTGGAACATAACGGCGATACTATGGAAGATTTTCTCTCCTGTGCAATTGCTAAGGCTGTAGCGGACAGTGATCAGTATTTTTTACGAATAAACTAAGTCTTTGATATACGATCAGT
>CABQMD010000269.1 GCA_902465145.1 uncultured Succinatimonas sp.
GTGCATCCTTACCGTCACATACCCTAAGATATGATCCGCGATATTCTTTAAGATCTGAATGCAAATTGGATCCGAATCCCAAGAACACGCCTATTCCGCCCGATCCTTCTGCCTGCACGTTTCCTTTGAGATTTACACTGTTGCCGTGTCCGTAAACGACCGCCACTCCGGCACTGTCATAACCGTTTTCCACGAAATCGGCATTTTTGTCCTGAGTAAAGACATTGCCTGATCCGTCTATACGTACCCCTGCAGATCCTGCTCCAGAGGCAATGACAGAGGAATTTTGCATGATCTCATTGTACGATCCCATGACATGGGTACCGATGGTAAGCGGAAGTACCGATGCCCGACTTACGTCATATACACCGTTGCGCTCAGAATATGCAAAAAAACCCGACTTTATCTCCCTCGTAACCAAATCATCGGCTCTGCCTTGTGACCATACCGTGGTTCCTATGAATTCTCGCGGTCTTACCTCAAACCCCAGATCTTTTAACAAAAGCATCTCAGGCTCGGTATAAAAGCCGTAATTTACGTAGGAACTTCCGGATAAGAGCGTGTTCTCCAAAGGAAGAAAAAAATTCCCCTGAGAATTCATCTGCAATTTTAGAGAACCGCTCCCGCGTTCTTTTAATGCAAACGAAGAAAGCTCTCCCCCTTCAAGCACCGCCTGCCGTCCCGTTTTACCGTTTTCTGAAAATAAAAGCGCTTTAAAACGTCCGGAACTTGCATCAAAACCTAAACAGATCGGAGCAAAAGCAAGTGATAATGCAGCTTTGTCATAATAAGAGCCGTTTTGCGGAATTAAACGCAATGACGAATGATAAAGCCCCTGACTTAAGATCTTCTCTGAAGGTACATACTGATAAATAATTCCAGTAGCTGTGTCTGAATTAGTCACACACGCAAAATCTCTTCCTTCTTCTTTTAAAAGCACCACCGGCAAGTAGGTATTTTTTTTCTCGGCATCGAAACTGCGCCGCAGTAAAAAGCTCAACAAAGTTCCGTAGCGGTTGTACTGCATACTCTCTGCAAGCGATGGAAGGTACTTTTTTTTACGGTTATCACGATCATGAAGCGGACATTGTTTTTGAAGAACTTCAGAAGGAAGAGAAAGGGCATCAAGCTGCACATAAGTTTTTCCCGACCAAAAAAGCGCATCGTCGGCAGCTCCTGCTTTGGGAAAATCACTGCCTAAAGCACAGGTCGTAGTCGTCATCATCATAAAAGTCCAAACTGCTAGTTTTTCAAGATCAAGGACTTTCATAGACAACCGGCGCTTTTCTCTTTAAGAGCGCAACGCCGCCTCCTTCAACTTCTGATGACGATCATACTTAAGATTAAACAGCCTTTCTGCTGCCATTTTTAAAACTGTGCAGGATTCAAAAGTACCGGACGTCCGCTACGCTCGCGCAGAGCCTTATTCAAAATATCTGGATCGATCCCAGGAGTTTTAAAAAATTCAAGATCGCTTTGCGTAAAGTTAAAAGGTACCTGTGCATCCACATCGTCAAATTCAGCCGAAGTTCGCGACAACGGTTGATGAACCTCGATGTATATGCCGCCGTCGGGAGCTACAAAATGCTTGATGGGCTGATTTATAAATTCAACTCTGGTACCGACGGGAACGATATGAAATAGTCTTTCAATATCGTCATGGCGCAATCTCACACAACCGTGGGACACGCGCAGGCCAATACCGAAATCAGCATTGGTTCCGTGAATGGCGTAGAGTTTGCCGACATACAATGCATATAAACCCATAGGATTATCAGGACCTGCTGGATAAACAGCAGGCAGGATCTCACCTTGAGCTGCATATTCTGCGCGCATGGCGGCTGTAGGAGTCCAAGTAGGTCCGTCTTTTTTGCGTTCAACTTTGGTAACCCAATTAACTGGTGTACTCTTACCGAGCTGGCCTATACCCACTGGAAAAATCTCAACTTTTCCCTGAGTATAGTAGTAAAGACGCATCTCCGCAGAATTAAGCACTATGCCTTCGTGCACGGCATCAGGCAGGATCACTTTTTGCGGGATCACAAGTTCGGTACCCTTGCGCGGCACGATAGGGTCGACCTGAGGATTGGCTTCTATGACGTTTGACAATCCCAACTTATA
>CABQMD010000270.1 GCA_902465145.1 uncultured Succinatimonas sp.
GGGAGAGAAGGTAGAACAAATTGATCCATGGTTTACTCCTTTTTGTGAAAATTTGCACCGGATGTATGCATTATGATCTCAGCGTTTCTGAAGCAGATACTTAGAGGTAACGAAATGCACAGAATTGACTTCTTTCTTGTAATATAGCGCAGACTTTTTTAAGTACCAAATTAACGATAAAAATTACTGTTAAGTAAAAAATGTCAATTGAAAAAAACAATCTGCAGTCAATGCCTTCGTTGTTCCAAATAAGCTGGCCCATCTTTATAGATTTGGGGTTGCATTTTTCAACGCTCATGATCAATCTTGCCATGGTCGGTATGGTGTCGGTAGATGCAGTGGCTGAACTCACCGTAGGTAATCAAGTTTTTGATTTGGGCTTTATTCTCTTTAATTTTATAAACATAGGAGTGTGCGTAGTCTGTGCTCAGGCTTTGGGCAACGGAAATTTGAAGATTGTCCGCCGAGTAGTTCACATGGGCCTAGGTCTTAATTTTATCTGGGGCGCGATCGTTTCTCTGGCGGTTTTTTCGTGTTCATTTCTGATCGTGAAGCTCATGCATGTTCCCCCTGAGATCATGAAAAATTCCGAAGGATATTTGAGCATTTTGGCTTTGAGTTTTTTACCAGAAGCCTTATGTCTTTGCCAGGCACAAATTCTGCGTGCATACGGACGTACCCGTGACAGTATGTATGTAGCGGTACTTATGAATTTAATCACCATAACGTGTAATTACATATTGTTGTTCGGTGCATTCGGACTTCCGAAATTGGGAGTGCAGGGGGTAGCGGTATCTACGGTTTTGGGACGATTTGTTTGCGTATTTGTTTTTTTCTACATGATGTGCAGGGTAATACGCTTCCGTATCGTTCCGCGTTTTCTGTTTTCTATCAAGAGCAGAATTTTGCGTCAGATGCTTAATGTAGGTCTGCCTGGAGCCGGTGAAAATCTATCTTGGCATACTCAATACATGTTCATGACTTCAGTAGTGGCATCGTTAGGTGCGGTTGCTTTGGCAACTCACGGAATTTACTTTCAGATGAGTATGATCATGTGTCTGTGGTCGATTTCGATATCCACGGGTACGGAAATTTTGGTTGCTCACTATGCAGGAGCCTTGAAACTGGATCTAGCTTATAAACAGCTGATGCGTTCGGTAAAGCTCGGAGTAATTTTTACCGTTTTGCTGGCCGTAAGCGTTCCTTTGTTTTCAGGAAAATTCTTTTTCTCATGTTTTACTGATTCAGAAGAAGTTTTAGCCACGGCTACCCCGATTTTTTTGCTTACGGCCGTCATGGAGCCGGGACGAGTATTGAATATCATCATCATTAACTCTTTACGAGCCGTAGGTGATACTAAATTTCCTGTGATCATGGCCGTATTGTCAATGTGGGGGATCAGCGCAACCTTGGGCTCTTTTCTTGCTATTTACTGCAACATGGGGCTATTGGGAGTATGGATAGGCTTTTGCGCGGACGAATGGACGCGCGGTATAGCCATGTTGATAAGATGGCGCACCAAAGCCTGGGTTAAAGCGGCCAAACGCAATTATCGTTTGAATTTTAAAAAGTCATTTTGAACATTTCAGCGGAGTGATCTCATGCACTACAGTTTTGACTTAAGCGGCACCTGTGCAAAAATCGTGGATTTTGATCTTGATGAAACTGGAAAGTTGCATAATGTACGCTTTTTAGGCGGATGTGACGGTAATCTAAAAGCAGTCGGCAGGCTGACTGAGGGAATGGATGCGAAAGCTGCGGCTGATTGTCTTGAAGGCAATCTTTGCCGCAGCAAGGGAACTTCCTGTGCCGATCAGTTTGCCAAGGCGGTACGCAAGGCATTGGCACAAGGGCAGAGTGTTTAACCTGCTACTTCAAAGATCCTTACTTCAGGATCCTGCTCCCACAAGGGGCTAAGTCCGGTGAACACGTCGTTTTTGAACATTTCTGATGAGAGGTAGGCTTTGGCGTGTTCCACGCTGTCAAATCCGTGCAGTACTTGCACATCTTTGTCGCGTACAAGCAGATCTTTGCTTACGGCGCCTTCGAGCTGCTCAAGAAAAGTTCCGCGATAGTCAAAGTAAACTTTGGAAGCCTGAGGACGTTTGCTCTTAGGGA
>CABQMD010000271.1 GCA_902465145.1 uncultured Succinatimonas sp.
TTCCGTCTCCGCCTGCATACGTAACTTTGTCAAAATGAGCCGGACCATCTTCCAGTTTAACCTCACGCTGTAATTTTTCCACAGCATCTTCAGTCACGTCTCCGTATACGCGCGCGGCATAAACTCTTTCTATTCCATGCCGAGGATGCATTAACGCATTGGCAAGTTCTCCGTCAGTTGTAAAAAATAACAATCCTGAAGTGTTGATATCCAAACGGCCGATATAAATCCAGCGCCCGTTTTCAGCTTTGGGCAAATGATCAAAAACCGTAGGGCGATCTTCGGGATCTTTTAAAGTGGTAAGCTCACCTTCTGGTTTATGATACATAAGTACACGACATGCGATCTTGGACTGTCCTGGACGCATTACAATTTTTCCACCTAAAGTAACGGTCACGTCATCTTCGATGCGATCTCCCAGCGAAGCCCTTACTCCGTTCACGCTAACCCGGCCAGTAGCAATCAATTCCTCAAGTCCTCGCCGTGATCCTAGTCCCAAACGAGCCAGTACCTTCTGCAATTTTTCGCTCATGACCGCTACTCCGTATTTAAAATTTTCCAAAAGCACACAAATTCATCTTGGGTATTGTATACGAGCGCTGTACACTTTTCAGTGCCGCACAAAAGCATTTACGCTAAAAATGAACCAACATTATTTTTGCAGGACGGATATCCATGCAGGACAATAATTCCAACAATGATGAAACCGAGACTGTTTCGTTTGTGATGATGGGGATCTCGTTTAATCTAAGAGTAAAGAAAAGTGAAAGCAAAGCCCTACTAAAAGCCGCCCGCGACGTCCAGCAACGTTCGGCAACGCTACTGCGTTCCAACCCGTCACTGACTACCCAACAGGCTGCTATTTTGGTGGCGCTTAATGTGCAAAGCGATCTTAACAATCTGCTTACGAAAAATACTCCTTTTGAAGAACAGGCATTGGCCCTCATAGGGAAAACCCGCGAATATTTGGTTAAATATTAACTGTATGAATACCGAACAGTACATAAAAGAAATAAGACATGACCTCTTGGTCAAAAGACGTTCTCTTGAGGCTCAACAGTGCAGTCTGGCCGGACTTTCGGTTTTAAATTTTCTGTTTGCTCATCCATTTTTTAAACAAAAAAAATTAACCGTCGCCTCCTATGTCTCCATCCGCGGAGAGATTGAAACAAAAGACATCAACTTAAATTTACAACGGCTGGGGCATATCGTGGCTTTGCCGAAAATTGGTGATCCTAAACATGGACTTATGGATTTTTATGCCACGAATTCTCTTACAGATCATGAAGACTTAATTTGCGGAACCTACGGGATCCGGGAGCCGGAGGGAGATCCGAATTTATTGATCACTCCTGACAGAATCGACGTCGTGCTGTTACCTCTGGTAGCTTTTGACCGCCACGGGCATCGTCTGGGGATGGGCGGAGGATTTTATGATCGTTTTTTAAAGAAGCTGCCGGTCAAATGCCGACTTATAGGTCTAGCGCATGACTT
This sequence comes from uncultured Succinatimonas sp., assembly GCA_902465145.1. GTDB lineage: Bacteria > Pseudomonadota > Gammaproteobacteria > Enterobacterales > Succinivibrionaceae > Succinivibrio. The sequence goes on from CABQMD010000271.1 coordinate 1,495, forward strand.
TCAGGAAGTAAACTTACTTCCCAAACAGGAATGGGATATGGATCTCGATGAAATCATCACTCCGTCAAGACACTTAATCTTTTGAATGCACAAAAAAATCTAAGACATCTTTTGAGACTGATGTCTTGATAATGAAGCCTGCTGTCTGTCTAACATATTTAAAAACAAATTCATGGGCATGGGCTTTGAAAACATATATCCCTGTCCGTAGTTACACCCTGTAGACAGTAACATTTTTTCCTGCTCTGCGTTTTCCACACCTTCACAAATCACCTTCATATCCACGCTCTTGCACAGTTTTACCACCCCGGCAAAAATTGTGCGAGCTCGATCAGAAGCCATCGCTGCATTAAGCATATCCATATCTATTTTTACGGTATCCATCGGTAGCATCAACAACGATGACATCGAAGAATATCCTTTGGAGAAATCATCCATCGAAAATGTATAGCCCATTTCACGTAATTTCTGCATGATATTGCTGGCATTGCGATGAGGATCTCGACTGGTTATGTCAAAAAAAGCACTTTCCGTAACTTCAAGCTCCAGCAAACCGTCGGGCAAAGGAATGCTGTCTGCCAGTTCTTTCATACGACTTAGATAATTATCTTCTGAAAAATGC
>CABQMD010000272.1 GCA_902465145.1 uncultured Succinatimonas sp.
GCGGCGATCTCTTCCATAGATTTAAGCGCTTCTTCAGTCGAAGCGGAAATGTCTTTGGTTACGGTAGTAACGCCCTGCATATTCGATGAAATTTCGGAAGTTGCAGTAGTCTGCTCTTCTGCAGCGGTAGCAATCTGAGTAATTTGAGAGTTCACATTGGACACATTGTCGATAATTGACTGCAAAATACTCTGAATACCAGAGCTCTTGTCTGCCAATTCGTTCATGTTCTTGACGCTTTCAATCATGGAATCATTAGCGCTGTCGGCATAATGCTGCACCTGTTCAACCATCTTGGTGATCTCCTGAGTAGATGCAGAAGATCTTGAAGCCAGAGCTCTTACCTCATCGGCAACCACGGCAAATCCTTTTCCGGCTTCTCCGGCACGGGCAGCTTCAATTGCGGCATTTAATGCCAAAAGATTGGTCTGCTGGGCAATATCTTCGATAGTCTCAACGATGGTACCGATCTTCTCTGACTGAACCTTCAATTCACCAATCTGTTTTGAATCAAGTTCAGTCTTTTTAACCTGATCCTGAATCTTTGAAATGGCATCCTCAATCTGAGCAACACCTTGCGAGGTGATGGTATTGGATTTTTCGGCAGTACTGGCGGCGCCTTCGCAATTTTTGGCAATATCTCCGGTGGTAGAAACCATCTCGTCAGACGCTGCTGCCACTGTCACGCTACGACTTTCGGCCTGAGAGACTTTGTCTCCTATGGAATTTGTGAGCTGTTGCAACTCGGTGATACCTCGCTGAGTGGCTTCGGCAGCTTCAAGTACCATGCTTACCGAATTGCTCAAAGAGTCTCTCATCTTGACCAAAAGACGAGCTGTATGTCCGAATTCATCCTTATTGTCGCTTTCAAGCTCAAAAGTCAAATCTCCGTCGACAGTACGCTGCAATACCTGCATAAGTTTCTGCAAACGGGAATTGATATAACCAGAAAGGGCAAAGCCTATGACCAAGGCCAAAATGATCGCAAATACGGTCAGCACGACTGCGTAATACATGCCGCTACGATCCGATGCTTCTTTTGACAACAACTGTACACTGGCATTCTGACCGTCAATCAAAGCATCGGTATGATCATTCAAATTTGCATACAACGGCAACTCATCTTTAATGAAACGCTCCAAGGCATCCTGTTTTTTATCCTGCAGGATAAGCGGTCTCATCTCATCGTTGAAGTAGGAAGCATACTTGGGCACCAACTGTTTCATTTCCACAATGGTATTTTTATAGAATTCGGTAGGTACGCCGTGACCGACACGATTTTCGTTAAAAGCAGCGATCTCCTGTTGCAATTCCGTAAGCGTAGCGTCAATTTTTTGCAGAAATTCATTTTTATCGGCATTTTCATCATTTAAAAACGCCAAAGTTGAGAATGCTGAGTCTTCAAGAGCTTGTTGGGCTGTTTTTACTTTGTGAAAAGATATGTCCTGAATAGCGACGATCCGCTCTGAAATACTGATGCCGTTCAAATTAAGACGTACTGCAGTAACTCCAACCACAATGTTTAAAAGTACAACGAAAGCAAAACCGCTAAGAATTTTTGTCCTTGTACTGAGATTTGCAAAAAAACTCATATCCTTTTTCCTAATTTAAATTGCTTTGATATCAGCTTCCGCAACTAAATGCGGTCACTTACCAGATCCAAAAGCCTGTCGCAAAACGACACAATAAATTCAGTCAAAAATACGTTGTTATCCAAACTTTCAGATATGTTCAAAACACCGATCACTCCAACATTCTACCAATGTTTATACATCAGAGAAGAAATGTGACAATCATTTTTTCCAATTATTAAATCAACGACTGCCATATCAACCGTCAAGCAAAATACATACCTAAAAAAATGCGTATAACAATACGTTTCCATCTTTCTTTACGGACATTCTCTCCTGCGACTGTACATGATTTTTTAAAAATAAATCTCATTTAAAAACGAGTTCAGTAATTTAAACCGCCGCACTTTCAACGAATTGTTTTTCTTTTTGAGAGAACACCAAAGCAAGACGGAGATGCTGAAGCTTGGTTTCGTTCTGCTCTCCGTATTGTCTTGATTTAAGTTGGGCCACGGCTTCCTCTAAAAGCTTTTTGGGAGAGTCCT
>CABQMD010000273.1 GCA_902465145.1 uncultured Succinatimonas sp.
ATTCTGCTTGAGCTTTCAGAGTTTCAGGCCCCCTCTGATCTTGAACTGTATATGGGAGCAGCCGGTATTCCTTGGGAGGATTATTTCACTCCTGCTGAAACCATAGCCGTAGAATTTAACGGTATGACCGACGAGATCCGCAATACACAGTACGGCGCTTTGAAGATAAAGGATGCCGTATGTGACAGATTGCTTAAAACCAGCGGAGCACGTCCCAATGTCGACAGGGAAAATCCCGACGTGCGCATTTATTGTCATTTGGAGCGTCGCGGACAGGCCACGGTGGCCTTAGATCTATCTGGTCAGGCCTTGTTAAAAAGAGAATACAGCCGTCATACCGGTGCAGCTCCTTTAAAGGAGAATCTGGCCGCGGCCATGGTGGTGCGCTCGGGGTATAACGGTGCGAATATGTTCGATCCCATGTGCGGATCAGGCACTTTGCTTATCGAAGCTGCCGCAGTGGCAACCGATACGGCACCGGGGTTAAAACGCCGCAGTTACGGTTTTTTCCGCTTTAAGCAGTTTGACGGTGAAATTTGGCGTCAGTTGCTTGCAGAAGCCTCCGAAAGATCAAAAAAAGGTTTTGAAAAATTTAAAGCTCAGGGCTTTGAGATCATAGGCTATGATAGGGATCCTGTCATGGTCGAAATTTGTAATGAAAATGTAAAAAGAGCAGGATTTGACTCGATTGCCCGTGCAAAATTGGGGGATGCCGTATCCCTTACCAATCCTTTTTCTTCAGCAGAACACATTACCGTAGTGACCAATCCCCCCTACGGCAAACGCATGGGAAACTTTAACGAGCTTATCTCGCTGTATACGGCTTTGGGAGACGGTTTAAAGCGTTGCTTCAAAGGAGCGCGCGCTGCGGTGATCTCAAGCTCTGCTGAGCTTTTGTCCTGCTTAAGACTGCACGCTGATCGCGTCTATCACCTCTTTAACGGTGCTCTTGAGTGTCAGTTGCGCGTCTTTGACATCAGCAAAGAAGAAGTACGCAGCGACAAAGAAGAAAACCGTGCCTTAATTGCCGAGGATTTTGCCAACCGCCTTAAAAAAAATCTTACTTACATGCGCAAGTGGGCTGTAAATACCGGCAACGAAGCTTACCGTATTTATGACAGCGACGTTCCGGAATTCCCGGCAGCCGTTGACTGTTACGGGGACTATTTCGTCATTCAGGCCTATGCCCCTAAAAAACAGGAGAACGAACGCGTGCACCGCCGCAGAGTGCTCGATATGATCTCTGCCGTGGTAAAGGTTACCGGGGCAAACGGCGATCACGTGATTTTAAAGAGCCGCGAGATCAAGCACGGTACTTCTCAATATGAAAAAGCCGATGAATTGCATAATCGTTTTATGACGGTAAAAGAGGGCGAATTGCAGTTTAAGGTAAATCTTGAGGATTATTTGGATACCGGACTGTTTCTTGATGCGCGTCTTATCCGTGACCGTATCAAAAAGATGGCATCAGGCAAGAGATTTTTAAACCTCTTTTGCTATACGGGATCGGTTACCGTGGCCGCCGCCAAAGGACAGGCTTTGTCATCATTAAGCGTCGATATGAGCCGCACTTATCTTGAATGGGCCAGAGAAAATCTTGAATTAAACGACATACCTTCGGCGCAGCACCGTTTGCTGCAGGCTGACGTGCTCTCATGGATTGCGCAGGAACATTCTGTGGACGAACGTTTTGATTTGATTTACGTCGATCCGCCCACTTTCTCAAATTCAAAGCGCATGCAGGGCAGTTTTGACGTAAAACGCGATCAGGTGGCTTTGTTATCAAGTCTCACCAGGCTTATGGATGACAGCGGCATCGTGATCTTTTGCAACAACTGCCGAAATTTCAAACTTGAAACGCTGGTTTTGCAAGAGTACGGCTATGAGTGCGAAGATATCTCACAAGCAACGCTGCCGCGTGATTTTAAGCGCAATGCCAAAATCCATTCCTGTTTTATCCTGCGTTTTGAGCGCTCGAGAATGACAAAAGAGCCTGAGCGCATGTCGGTTGCGGCAGCCCCTAAATGGCAAAGAGAAGTTCAGGGAGTAAGAAAAGCTCCTTTAAGTAAAACTCAAGAAGGAAGTTTTGAC
>CABQMD010000274.1 GCA_902465145.1 uncultured Succinatimonas sp.
CATGGAAACGTCCTGAAGTTTTTGACTGGCTTGAGCAGGCCGGCGGAATTTCCCGTCACGAAATGTTCCGTACCTTCAACTGCGGCGTGGGCATGATCGCCGCCGTTCCTGCAAAAGAAGCGGAAAAAGCACTCAAATCCTTGAAAGAAAGCGGTGAAAATGCTTGGATTTTGGGTGAAATCAAGAAAGTGGGAGCCGACGGAGCTCAGGTTACCATAGACTGAGTAACAGCTTGATATACAAATGGGGGGAGCATCAAAAATGTTCCCCCTGTTTGTAATTTAGCAACAGAGCTCTTCAATGCCTCTGATCATAATATGGATCACCATGGTATGCACTTCCTGAATGCGATCGGCAAAGCCGTCATGCGGCACGATGATGGGAATATCACACAAATCCTTCAAACTGCCGCCGTCTTTTCCCAACAGACAAACTGATTTCATCCCCTTTTTACGTGCAGCCTTGCATGCCTCAATGATGTTTTTTGAATTTCCCGACGTGGAGATCCCCAAAAACACATCGCCATTCATCCCCATGCCTTCGAGAAAACGTGAAAACACGTAATCAAAGCCGTAATCATTCCCGACACAGGTAAGATGACTGGGATCGCACACGGCCACTGCCGCAAGAGATGGTCTGTCTGCACGATAACGACCCGTAAGTTCTTCTGCAAAATGCTGAGCATCGCACATAGAGCCACCGTTTCCTGCCGAGATAACTTTTCCTCCGTTTTTAATGCTGTCTGCACAGATCTCTATGGCTCTGTCTATCAAAGACACCGTATCCTCTTTACGGATAAATGCATCCAAAACGGCAAGCGATTGCTTCAAATCATCGGCGGCACAAAAAGAAAGCTTCACTGTTTTCTCCTAAAATACGAAGGTTAGTCTTTAATTTTACCGAGTACTCTGTCTTCCCAATGCTTCTGAGCCGCATCATCTTTTTGCATGTACTCGCTGAGGATCTCCCTCTCTTCATCGCTGAAAAGACGCTGCATCAGCTCTTCACGTTGCTGCGCAACGCGTTTTTTAAAAACTTTTTTTTCCTCTTCCTCGCCTTTTATAAGCAAAGGTACTTCAAATCCTGGGCCCCAGTCCGAACCTGCCAGAGGCGTTTTACCGTCCGGTCCGTCTGAAATCTTATGCACCTGAGCCAAAGAAATCAGACTGGCTCTGTGTACCAGCGCACGATCACGCTCTACCTGCACCGACGGTAATTTTGCTCCGGCAGGTCGTTTCCATCTTTGGGCCGCACCTTCATTCTCACTAAAAGAAAGGGAAACCTGCCCCCCGGTCATAGCCAGATAAACTTCTGCCAGAAGCTGAGAATCGAGCAATGCTCCGTGCAGACTGCGCATCGAGGCATCGATGTCAAAGAGTGAACAGAGGTTATCCAAATTTACCTGGTGTCCGGGAACCAATTTGCGGGCGAGTAACACCGTATCCACCACATGAGCCATTTCCTCGGTACGCTCGGTGATCCCTGCCAAAGTCCATTCCTTGTCAAGAAACTGCGTATCGAATCTGGCATTATGAATGAGCAATTCGGATCCGCGGATAAAGTCGATGATCTGGGCTGCACAATCCTTAAATTTAGGTTTGCCTTTGAGTTTTTCCCAAGTCCAGCCGTGAATTTCCGCAGCTTCCTCGTCAACGGGACGTTCGGGATCGAAATAAAGTTGTAAGGTTCTTCCGGTAATACGGCGATCTACGATCTCAACACACCCTACCTCAATGATACGGTGATCTCCCGGGGTACCGTCATCACTTTTACCGGTAGTTTCGGTGTCAAGGGCAACCAATCTCTTCAAAACAGGCTCCGTGAGTCAAACACAAAATGCAAAAAACAGAATATTTGCGACGGCATTATCTTAACGCAAGAAAAATTACCCTTGAGCATATTTTTTAAGCAACTATACGCATTATGTAATTTTTTACGTGATTCGTATAAGCGGCATAACTTACGGCTTATCAAAGCCTTTTTGAAAAAAATAAAAGCTTCGTCTTAATTTTCACAACTTTTAGTGGAAAAAGCCGTTTGATCACGCCTATAAAAAATAAAACTTTGTTTT
>CABQMD010000275.1 GCA_902465145.1 uncultured Succinatimonas sp.
CAAAGCCGTCTTTTACCCACAGTTCGCGGCATTTTTGCAAAAGCGCCGCTTCATCATCCAAAACTTTGGGATCGGATAATTTTTCAAGATCATGTGAAGTTTCATTTAAAGATGACAGCAACAAACGCAAAATCTGTCTTGAGTCGGTATAACGCAGCATGGCCTCCATAAAGCACTTGATGAGTAAAGCACTCTCCGTGAGCCTGTTGTGACTCTGCCCGCTCTTTATATATTCTTCGGTAAACACGGAGGCTTTGTCGGAAAAATACACGCAGGGGATCTTAAAGCGTTTTAAAGCCTCGCTTATAAATGAAAATTCCTTGCCGCTTCGCACCAACACTGCTATGTCTGCAGGCTTGACCCGTCTTGCTGCTGCTCCTCCCTGCTCCTCAAGCCTGCCCTTTTGCAGAAGACTCTTTATTACCAAAGCCGCTGCCTGTGCCTGTTTTTTGCGCACCGCATCGGCTTTGGTATCGTCTCCTAAGGCTATGCCGTATATATAGGTTCCGCATTTAGCCTCTTCTGCAAAATGATCACCGAAGGCAAAACGGGATTTTCCGGCAAATTCAGGCTCTTCACGCATGGGCCAGGCGACTTCATCAAACAAGATGCGATTTTTATTGCCTGACTGATCCCCATCATCGGAAGCATCGAAGAAAGGATCTTCGTTTAAATGATCTTCATCAAAACCGTGAAAGATCTTGTTTACGGACGATACCACCCCGGCACTTGAGCGGTAATTGGTATTAAGCGTATAGCATCCTGAACCAGGATCTGCGCCAGGATCCGAGATAATGAGACTTTCTGCTTCATGATAAGAATTGATGTCGGCATTGCGGAAGGCGTAGATGGACTGTTTGGGATCGCCTATCAAAAAACAGCGCGGTTTAATGAGGCTTTTTTGATGATCATCGGCTAAATACAGCCTTTTAAAAATGGAAAACTGCACGGGATCCGTATCTTGAAACTCATCGATGACGGCAACCGGGTAGCGCTTGCGCAACACCTCAACAAAAGCACGGTTTTGATACAGGGCCGCATCAAGTTTTACGAGCAGATCGTCAAAAGAGAGCTTGGTGTCTTTGCTGCAGGCTTTTTCTCTGGCATCAATAAGCAGGATCCCCAACAGCACCAAAGCTACCGGCCTGCTGCGCTCTTTTAATTGGCCGCATTTTAAAATTAGATCTCCGCTCTCCTTACAAAGAGAGAGCACCCTCTGCATCTGAGGAGCCCGATTTGACTCCAGCAGTTTTAACAGATCTTTTGCAAAGCTAAACCAGTCTTCATAGACATAACCTTTTTTAGCAACAAGTCCTGCAACGCTTAAAAGCTTTAAAAGATCGGGCTCTTGGGACTTAAGCTGTGAAAAAAGCTCTTTGGTAAAAGCTTTGACGCTTTCATTCATTTGCCCTGTTTTTTTAAGCCCGAATCTCTTCCACGAAGCTTCCTTAAAGGCAACGATACAAGCTTCAAGATCTTCACTTCCGCAGTCAGATCCTGCATAGTTTTGCAAAATTTTTTTGTAATCGTCATTACATGCCAGAGTCTCATCTCGTACTTTGCGTGCAAGTTTTATCAGATCCTGCCTGACAGATGCGCGTTTGTGACCTGCATACTCCTCTATTAAAGATCCTTTTAGCGAGAAACCTAATACCGCGCCGTCTCCTTTTTCACGATGAGAACACCTCACCTTTAAAAGATCCCTGACTGTTCCCATGATCAGGCGATCATCAGGAGAGGAGATCCCCAAAAGCGCAAGTAAAGCCTCGGCCTCGGCACTGTTTTTATAAAAAAGCGAGCGCCACAACTCATGATCAGAGGCTCTGTAAAGATCCTGTAAATCCTCGCCGCTACACAACTCTTCGTCAAAAGCTTCTCCAGCTTCAAATGAATACACCTGATTTAACGAACTGTTGCAAAAAGAATGAATAGTGGAGATGGAGGCCTCGTCGATACTGCGCTCGGCCTTAAGCAGGATGCGGCTGTCACGCAGTAGCAGATCGGCATTTGGCAACGCGTTGAGATTAAAAAGCTTATCCTGCCAATGATCTTTTTCTATGCCCAGGCGTTT
>CABQMD010000276.1 GCA_902465145.1 uncultured Succinatimonas sp.
CTTTGGTATTTTTTTTTAAGACCGTGGCCTTTTGAAAAAGAGGATGCGACGGTTAAGGAGATGCCTGTATCTTCAGAACCTGTTAAAGCACCGATATTGCAACAAGAAGAAGAGGCGGCAGAAGATCCTGATGAAGAGCAAAAAGCCAAGGCTTTGGAAGAGGAGCGGCAACGTCTTGAGGCGGAGAAATTGAAAAAACAGCAGGAAGAGCAAAGATTAAAAGCAGAGAAGGAAAGACAAAAAAAGCTTGAAGCAGAACGCAAGGCTGCAGAGCTTAAGGCACAGCAGGTAAAAAACTCAAAGCCCAAGTGCAGAGTAATGCGTGAGCAGGGAACGCTTCCTAAGATGGTCATAGCCTTTGACGGATCGCAGTCCATGCTTTTGGATGATGTTCCCGGGAGTTCTTCTAGACTTGCCGCAGCCAAAAGTTCGGCTCGTAAACTGGCCGACAGCATAGATAAAAATGTGGAAATAGGTCTTGTCGAAATCAACGGTTGTCCTGCTGCCAAATCGCGGGGATTTTATACCGGAATTCAACGCAGCGCGTTAAAGGGTACCATTTCAGGGATCAATCCCATGCGCTATGACGGCAGAACTCCGCTTATAGACGGTTTGCAGCAGATCTCCAAGATGACCGACGGGGTAAATGCCGATGCGGTGGGAATACTGATCTCAGACGGAGAAGATACCTGTCCTGCCACGGCCAATTTGGATGTGTGTCAGGTTGCCCGGGCCATACACAAGCGCCAGCCCCGTCTTAAGATCCACACCATACTTATAGGAGAGGATGCCTCACAGGCTGCCTGTGTGGCCAAGATCACCGGCGGAAAGGTTTTTTCTCCGCAAAATGCGCATGAGATTGACGCCGGTTTGCAATCCTCAGGGAAAGAGTTGAAGAAGATCTGTGATGAATAGGGAGCAGACGTTACAAATAACGGTTTAGTATCGTCAGGCAGTTATTTTTGCGTAAAGTTTAATTGGCAGATATTTTAGGTAGAGGGGCATACATGAGCGCAACAATGTTAAACGGCGGCAGTATTAAAAATTACACCCCCATAGGAGAAGACGGTCGTCCGGTATGGCAACAGGCCGAAGCTTTCAGAATGTCCATATCCCGTAGCAAAGCATTGGGACAAGAATATGCCGATATGTTGGCTTTGCCGCGTTTTACCGATTCCGGAGAGCAGGTAAACTGGTTTGTGCCGTTTCCCCCGAAATCTTCCGCAGGGCATCAAACGGTAATGTGGAGTGCGGCTACGGCAGATGAGCAGGCTTCATCCTTAAAGCAGTTGCGCTCTTTTGAGCGCAGATTGGAATTGTTCGGAAAAGATCTGGAATTGCATGCTTTAACTGCCGATGACAAAGTTTTTGCACATTTTTTGACCGGAACCTCGGCAACTGAGCATTTGCCTGCGGTACATTTTCCCGATCAGGACTGTGTCTATATAGTGGACGGCAAACCGGTAATCACCTTTTGGGGATTTTTAAAACCGGGCGCTGAACTTTCCGGTTCTCCCTTTTCTTCCCTGAAGGTCAAGGAAAGTTCCAAGGTTTTAACCAATAATCCTCATCCTGAAACGGCAATGACGCCTGCCGTTTTCCCTTGGTGGAGGCGTCATTTGTTATGCTGGCTTCTGCCTTTGTTATTGCTCCCTTTATTGTTGCTACTTCTCTATCTGCTTTGGTGGTGGTTTTGGGCCAGACCGCTTGACCAGCCTCTTTTCAAAAGCTTTCCTGATCTTACTCACGTAAGTTTGGAACCTGCAGACAAAGTATTCTTGTCAGAGCGCGAGCGCAGGGTATTTGACAGCGGTACTGCCGGCGTAAAGATTTTGGATCCTGCCGCAGGCGTTACACAGGCGCAGGATGATTTGCACGATGTGTCAAAAGATGAAGCAAAAGATCAAGTTTTGGCAGATAACGGTAACGTTTCGGCAGAAAATGATGATCAGAATTTAAAACAGGATCAATCTCAGGAAAATATTAATAAAAACTCTCTGGAAGATGCAAAAGATGTGTCAGATG
>CABQMD010000277.1 GCA_902465145.1 uncultured Succinatimonas sp.
AGTTGCAAATTCCATAATTACACACTAAGAAAATGTTGCATCAAGCATTAAAAATCTTTTGCTCCCCATTGGTTAAAACGCCGGTTGTACTTATTCTTGCGCGGTATTGGTATTGTTGGTCTTTTTTATACAAATTAGACAGAGATCTTTTGAAGGCACGTCCTTTGAGAAGTTATGCAGGGTCTTCATGATCCTGATCATCATGTCGCGGGAACTGCCTTCATATGCAGAGGCAAAAGCCTGAGCTACGCGTTCACTGCCGAAAGGCAAACCGTCGGATCCTGCCAGCATGCTTACTCCGGGACCTGACAATAAAAGCGAATCGCCGAAATCCAGTTTGCCCTTGGTATAGACATATTTTTCCTGAGGATTTTCGCCTAAGGCTCTGCCGTTTACGGCGGCAAATTGAGCAGTTCCTGACATGGAGGAGATCACAGGAGGGGTAAATCCAGCCGAGCAGCAGATGAAGTTGCCGGTAAACTCGCTTAAGATCATGGCAAACATCTTAAGTCCTGCCCCCTCACGATTGCGCTCTAATAATAATTTATTGATTTCGTTAAAAGCTTCGTCCGGAGTAAATCCTTCATCGCGTAAAAGTCTGCGCCCTAAGGTTAACGACTCATTCAGCATTTTTAAAGCATCGCATCCTTTGCGGGTGCATGATCCCATCATGAAAGCAAGATTGTCTTTGTCAGTGCGAAAAATGTCATATGCATCGCTGCAGCCTTGTTTTGAAGGCATGAGCAGTGAAGATATGTCCAAAAAACGCGAGGTTGGCAGTTCTGAGGATACCGGAGGTAGCATATTCTGGAAAGAAAACAGCTCATCAGCCTTACCCTGTGCAAACGCATTTTTCTTTTGTTGTTCGGCTTTCTCTTTAAGCTTGCGCATTTGCTCATCATGTTGTTTTTCTAAGGATGCACAATGCTCAAGGTGAGCTTTGGCCGCGTCGTTTAAGGCATTTTTGACCACGGAGCCGTCGGTCATTTCACGCCAGGATAACTTTTCATCGCTTGAATGTGAATTGATGAAGGTTACAAGCGATCTTACGTCGGTGGCGTCATCAAGCTTGCAACGTTTGAGATCTTCCTCCTGACGTTTCATATTCACAAAGATCCCGAATATGATGAGAAGAGTAAAGAGCAAGGCGATCACCAAAGACATGATCACCTGATTTGAGATCTCAAAGGCAGGATCTTGTATGAGGACACAGAGCTTTCCATCGCAACGAGCCGTAACCTCGGCTTTTTGGCCGTCAGATCCCAAGGTTAACTTGGTCTCGCCGTTTGATGCTTTAAGATCATCAGGAAGATTTTCTATGTCAAATCCTGATGAGACATATATTTTTTGTCCTTCGTTGAATACGGCAAATTTAGCATCTGCGAGCACGGACTGTACTTTTTCAAAACTTGCCAAAACATCCTGAGGCTCTTGAAACTCTGCCGAAGGTTTGTATTTTTCCAAATATAAATAAGTCACATGGCGGCCGCTTGCCGATTCCATGAGATATCCGAAAAAGTCCTGAGATCCCTTCTTGAAACATTTGAATCTTTCAGGAGAGAAACCTTCGCTTTTTAAAAAAGCGGTAAAACTTTGATGATATGACGAGGGGATCCCGGCAAGCTCCAGACAGTTCGTGCCTTCCGGGTAACTTTGCGGGGAATAGAACACCTGATGGGGTTCGCCGTTTTTGGCAAAATAGTCAAATCCGAAGAAGCTTATAGGCGCTTCCTGAGGTGAATTTATCCTGTTGCGCAAGGCCCGGGCATGATCACGCAAAGTAAAGAAAGATCGAGAGGCTTTTTGAAAGCTTATGTATTTTGCCGCTTCATTTTGCGTCAATGCCCCTTTGCTTAACGACAGCAACAGGGCTGATGAAGTTTGTTGTGAACTTTTAATCTCGTTTTCTTTGGTATTTTCTAGTACCAAAGCGGTATAAACGCAGATCACTGCGGCAAACAGCAATGTGCCGGCCATGACTGCGCAAGGCAGTCTCTTTCTTTTGGCAAGTTTCATG
>CABQMD010000278.1 GCA_902465145.1 uncultured Succinatimonas sp.
TTGAGCTTCAATTTCTATAAAAAATTGATTCACATTCACAATGTACAACAATTTAAATATGTCGTAAGTTGATAAATAAATTTTGACAAGCAGTGTTCATTGTCTAAACTAAGCCGATGTATTAAATAATGTAGTTCCTACAGAGAATCCTTTTTATGAAACAGATCATTTTAGAAAAACAACTTGCATTGTATGAGAAACTAATTGTTTTGGGGATAACAGGTTTGGGAACACAAGCGTTAGTGTGGATGATCCGTTATCTGGATAAAGGTAGTTTTTCTTCTCTTGAAGTGATCGCATGTTGGCTTTTTTTAGGCGGTAACCTATATTTTGTCCTTTGCCTAGTTTTTAACTTTGTTATGAGATTAAAATTACTGGAGCAAATAAAATAGTCTGGAGTAGATGATGGACTGGAATAATATCTTGAGTATCTTGGCTCTTCTTTTCGGCGTAATTGGATGTTTCATTGTTGTTCCTTACTTTCTAAGTAAGATGTAACAATATCCTGATCCGGTCTTTGACCGTGTAGAGCGGGCTTTAGCAACTCTACACGATTGTTATGTGATTAAATTTTGCCGTTTTTTCTTTGCGGATCTGGCAAAAATCCTGCAAATATGCCCAAAAGCGGCAGTAATGAGCTTACGTAAAACACGAAGATTATCCCTGTTTTATCTGCCATCCACCCAAAAAATGCACTGCCAAGCCCTCCGAGACCGAACATGAGGCCGTAAAAGAAACCTGCGATCATACCGACATGATTAGGAAGTATATCGGTTGCGTAAACGAGAATGGAGGCAAAGGCTGAGGCGATGATGAAACCTGATATCGAAGCACAGATCACCGTTCCGGCAAGATTAAGATGAGGCATGGCCGCAGCAAAAGGGGCAGCACCGAAAATAGAAAGCCAGATCACGTATTTGCGTCCTATACGGTCGCCTAAAAATCCGCCTATGAGTGTTCCTAAAGCGGTACATCCTAAGAAAACAAACAAGCAGATCTGGGAAAAACGTACTGATTGTGAGAATTTTTCCATTAAAAAGAAGGTGTAATAATTGGTGATGCATGCTGTATAGAAGTGTTTTGAGAAAACCAAAAAAACCAGCAATGCCAACACCGCCGTTTTAGCCCGTTTTGAAAGAGTGCATGCAGTTGCATTTCGAGAACTTTTGTAAGAGAGTGCGGCTTTCAAACTTGCGGCATACCAGGAGCCGACTTTTAGTAGCAGTATTGAGGCAATCACCGCAGCCATGCTGAAAACGGAAATGGCACTTTGTCCGAACGGAAGTACGATTAAAGCCGCAAGCAGTGGGCCAAGAGCCGTACCGCTGCTGCCGCCTACTTGAAAAATGGACTGGGCAAGGCTTTTCCTGCCTCCCGAGGCAGTTTGTACTACTCTTGATGCCGTGGGATGGAAGATCGATGAGCCAAGCCCGATGAAACTTACGGCAAGCAGGATGAGCTCATATTGTTTGGAAAAAGCCAGCATTAATACCCCAGTGAAAGAGAAGAGCATACCGACGCTTAAGGAATAAGGGCGGGGCTTTTTGTCGGCAAAATATCCGGTAAGCGGTTGCAGAATGGATGAGGTGCACTGGTATACCAAAGTGATCATGCCGATTTGGGTAAAGGAAAGTCCGAGGGAATCCTTAATCAGCGGGTATATCGAAGGAACTACCGATTGCAGCATGTCGTTGAAAAAATGGGACAAACTGATGATCACGATCACTGAAAATACGGTGCCTTGAAGTTTGGTTGGGGTACTCAATTTGCTTCCTTGTTTGGAAAATATGGACTTCAGATTTGAGAATATTTAGATATCGCTAATTTATTGAAAATTAATAGATTTTAAACAAAAAACGAATCAGGAAAGTTTTATGTAAACACGGTTGCTTTTGATAAAATCAGATCGTTCTGAAGAACTTAGAACAGGGGGCGGTTCTGTACCTCATCGGATGCAGAACACGACAATGTTCAACCAAAGATGAGGTATTGGGGCTAATTAAAGTTTAAC
>CABQMD010000279.1 GCA_902465145.1 uncultured Succinatimonas sp.
CTTTTAATGCATCGCGGGCTTTAATTTGCAAACTGTCTGCCAAAGCATCAAAGTTCTTACCGGAGGCCACGACGTTTCCTTTGCTGTCTTCTATGACAAAGGTCATAAACAGATGGCGCGGAATAAGCGTTCTGTCAAAATCATCGGAATTTACGATTTCACCCCCCATACGCGTAAGTTCTTTGGCACAGCGTGCGAAAAGATCGCCGCGAGGCTGCGCACCGAGACTTTCCATCAAAGCCTTGGCATAATCAGGTGCCGGAATAAGATTACGACGCAATCTTTTAGGCAGTGATTTTATGAGCGTGCTCAAAAGCTCCTGTCTTATCCCAGGTACCTGCCAGGCAAATTCACCACTGTTTATCTGATTTAAGACAGTAAGCGGTATATGCACGCTCACTCCGTCATTTTTAGCAGACGGATTAAAAACATAACTTAAGGGAAGTTTAAACGCTCCCTGCTCCCAGAATTCAGGATAAAGTAAAACGTGGTCAAGCGCTGTGCCTCCTCGTATGACCAAATCCTGTGAGAAATCCAGATAGTGCGGATCTTTTTGCTGTTTTATCCTCCAGTAGTGATCAAAAGCGCGCGAAGTGGTTATATCCTGCGGCAATCGGGCATCGTAAAACTCTTCAAGAACACTCTCATCTACCAAGAGATCACGCCGTCTTTGCTGATCTTCAAGATGCTCCACCTCATCTATCAGCTTGCGGTTATGCTTCAAAAATTCATAATGTCCCGGAAATTCTCCTTCAACAAGTCCGTTTCTTATCAAAAGCTCGCGACACAACTTAGGATCAATAGAGGTATAAAGGGACCGTCTGCCTTCTGCAAGTCTCAAACCGTAAAGAGTAACCGTAAGCGATGCTTCAACCGCACCTTGTTTTTTTGACCAGTGAGGCTCTTGATAATTTTTCTTCACCAAATGAGCTGCTGCCCATTCTATCCAAGCAGGATCTACCTCGGCTACGGTTCTGGCAAACAGTCTTGAGGTTTCTGACAATTCGGCAGCGCAGATCCATTTAGGGCGCTTGTTGGACAAACAGGACGAAGGGTGAATGACGAATTTTATCCCGCGCGCCCCAAGGTAAAGCCCTTTCTCGTTTGAATCGATGGTACCTATCTGAGACAAGAGTCCAGGCAACAGCGAACGATGCACCGCCTCATAAGATGCAGGAGTTTCGTTTAAATCATTGAAGGTAAACTTCATAGCGTGGCATGAAGAACGCAGCTGACGCAATACGTCAAACCACTCACGGATCCTGAGATAAGAAAGCAATTCACGTTTTAACGTACGTTGGAACGCTGAGCGGCTGTTTTCAACTTCTAATTTAGTTAGATATCGATACAGTTTGAGATAACTTAAAAAATCGGATTTTTCATCTTCAAAACGTTTATGCAGTTGTTTTGCCTGTTCTTTCTTGTCAAGAGGATGTTCGCGGGGATCGATAACCGCCAGCGCCGAAACTATCACCAATACCTCTGACAAAGCTCCGTAACGCACGCTTTCTAAAAGCATACGCCCAAGTCTCGGGTCAACCGGAAGTTTTGAGAGCAAGGTGCCGATTTTAGTAAGTTTTACCAAAGAACTGTCTTTACCGCGTACATTGCTGACTGCACCCAACTCCTCCAAAAGTCTTAAGCCGTCTGAAATTTGTCTTGCATCCGGAGGATCTATAAAAGGAAACTCGCTGACGCTTCCTAAACGCAGTGCA
Source organism: uncultured Succinatimonas sp. (assembly GCA_902465145.1). GTDB lineage: Bacteria > Pseudomonadota > Gammaproteobacteria > Enterobacterales > Succinivibrionaceae > Succinivibrio. The sequence continues at coordinate 1,716 of CABQMD010000279.1, forward strand.
ACCATCTGCAGGATCACCGAAGCAAGATTAGTACGCAGGATCTCAGGATCGGTAAACTTAGGACGGGACAGAAAATCCTGCTCTGAGTACAGTCTCACGCACACGCCGTCACTTACACGACCGCAGCGTCCTTTGCGCTGATTGGCCGAAGCCTGCGAGATCTTTTCTACCGGCAGACGCTGTACTTTGGTACGCGGAGAATAGCGCGAAATACGCGCCGTGCCCGGATCTATGACGTAGCGAATGCCCGGTACGGTAAGCGAAGTTTCGGCAATATTAGTAGAGAGCACG
>CABQMD010000280.1 GCA_902465145.1 uncultured Succinatimonas sp.
TGCATGCTGTCGCCGTCTTCATCGAAGAAAGCCCTCTCGCCTTTAGCCAAATTGAATTCATTATTGGTCGCAAAACGATAAAAAGGTGCGGTCACATGGGAGAACGAATCCATATGTCCAAGATAACGCACGGGACTTGCCGCCGTCGGCATGGATAAATCAAAACGGAAATTACGCACAGCCTGCGACGAACGGCGCATATACGCAAGCGCAGCTCCCATGGCTACCGTAGTTTTGGTATCGCCTATGGCGCTGCCGTCGCTTGCAAACGGATACCACGAACCGCAGCTGTAAGAACTGAGACCTACGAGGCGATCTGAGGGGATCATGCATCGGCTTAAGAAAAATTCGCGTATTCCCGCTACATTGGCAACCCTGCCCGTAAGCAACAGGAGATCTGGTCGATACAAATTAAACAGCGCCGCCAAAGTTGAAAGCGTTGAGGCAAGACAGGATCTTTGTGCGACTATTTCCGAGCTTAATGCTAAAAGATCCACGCTTAGTTCAAATTTCAAGATGCTGAAATCTTTAAGGTAAGGCGCAAAACAGTCGTCTACGAATTTGGTTATAGTCTTTTCAGGAAGCGGATAAGATACAGGATGAATGAGAGCACATTCAGAGCACGAGCATTGCTCTTCCCCTTTAATAAAATCCTCTATACATCCTGACAACACGGCATCGTTTATTCCGCAGTGAGCCTGCTTCAGGCGCTCAAGATGAGAGAGGATCCTGTAACCTACCTTCATAAAGATCTGTTGCGTTGCCTGCTGACGAGAAGTGCTGAATTGCTCGCCGTCATCCTGCACGCCTTTTTCTCCGAACACGGCCGACAGTGCTTTGACGCCGAAGTTTCTTCCGCGATCGCTCATGCTTATGTCAACATGTCTTTGCAGAGCTGACAATACGGTTTTTTCAATGATTTCCCGTAAAAGATCGTCACCTGCTACCTTATACCCTTCACGTAGGACTTCTCGCGATTTAACCGTAGCAGCCTCTTCCTGGGTATTTTTGGGGAAAGAATAATCGGTAACCACCATGTCGGTAGTACCGCCGCCTATATCCAAGGATGCCACGCGGGCAACGTGACAACTCTGTCCGTCGCTGTTGCGATCACGCTCGTCAAAACGCCCGTCAGCGTCGCTGCGACGCAAAAATTTCAAATACCGGCAACAATTTCCGCCGAAGATCTCCTGCGTTTCGTTATAAAGATAGACTATCTGCGCAGCCTCGGCTTCATCCCAATCAAGCACCACCTCAGGAACCAGTGGATCCGTCTTGATACCTATAAAATTAAATTCATCTGCCGCACTGTGATCATAACGCAGACATTTCCACAGTATCCCCAAAGCTTCATAGGCACATCCGCGGAAGATCTCACGCTCAAGATCGGGCATGGAAGGTGGAGTCGTGAGCACCACCGCCTTCAAGGTACGCGGCGTGTCTTTAAAAGCGGTACGGAAACGATAAGCAGGACTGTTGATCTGTACCAAAGCCTGTAAAAAGATCTCCAAAAGCATGAAAGTCATGGTCGACTTTCCTGAATATCTGGCATGGAAATTCCCGGGATCATCACAGGCAAACAACGCATCTCCTTTTGAATTGATGTAATTGCTTACAGGAGACATAAAGGCTTCGCGCTTGGGGCCGACCTCTTCAGGCTGTCCGTACCCAAGAAGTTTTCCGCTTAAACGATCGATGAGCGGGATCTGATATGAGTAGGGGTTAAACTGCCATTCCTTGGAGTTTCCGCTTGAACGTTCATTCCAAAGATAACGCTTAGGTGAGATCTTGCCGGTCATGCCTTCATTGCCATTTCTTAATGAAGATAAATTTGCGGCTTCGCATCCGGTTCTGACTAAAGAAGGCCAGCTGAATGCATCGGATCTGCCGGATCTGGTGGAACGTCCGTCATAGTCAAAATTGGCCTTTGAAAACTCCACACGACTTTCGAAGGCTTCCT
>CABQMD010000281.1 GCA_902465145.1 uncultured Succinatimonas sp.
GGCCGGAAAAAATCTTGGCAATACTGTCGTGATATTTTTCCCTGTCATCAGGATGTATATGTTGCTCCCAAATATTTCCGGCATCGTACATATACTCACCGGGCAGAGCAAAATAATCAATTGCAGTTTTTGACCAGCGCGAAACATTGTTTTTTAGATCACATAAAAAGATATATTTCCCGTTGCCGACTATAGAGAGAGCCTTGAAAAGGCTGTCTAATTTCGCCTTTTCCTTCTCATTTAGCCTTTTGCTGTCATCCATGGGCTTCTCTCCTCAACCTAAAAGAATTTCTCTTTTAATAACATTGCTTAATTTTAAAGCCAAAAATTCCGCAAAAACGTGACACATTCTAGTTAATCTCAGCTAAGAGCAACTTCTGTGCACGTTGTAGTACCAATGTATTGGGATCACAGTCACTACCTAAAAAAACAAACTGTATCTGCACGGCATAATCTGAGACTAACAAAAAAATTTGTCTGAAATTTTTCAAATATTTACCCTTGATCACGTAAATTACACGCAATGCTGTAATATAGTGAACCATATCGAATATCTGCTTAAATTTCAAAAGAGAAACTAATTATGGCTTTGACACGCGCTGAAATTGCCGACCGTCTGATCATCAAAGTTGGTATGGGCAAGTCCACCGCTCAGGAATTTGTTGACGGTTTTTTTGAGCTCATTGCTGACACCTTGGAAAAAGGCGAAAATGTCAAGCTCACGGGCTTTGGCAATTTTGAACTGAAAGAAAAGAATCCGCGTCCGGGGCGCAATCCCAAGACCGGTAAAGAAGTGCTGATCACCAAACGCCGCGTTACCACCTTTAAAGCAGGACAGAAACTGCGCAATCGTATCGACAATAAAGGCTAAATCAAATGTGCAGGCATACATCATTAAAGGAACGTGTGTCTGCTAAATACTATTACTGGAAGAAAATCTCCCTGCCTTGTAAATTTTGATCCAGTCTTTTTCGGATGCGGTTTAGGCTTTGCTTACCTTACAACTTTTGCCGATGAAGGTTATATCGTTTTTTTGAACTTTATACTTTTTTGGCAACGGGAACGACATAGCGTCGGATATTTATCTATTCTAAAGCTTTTGTTGGGGATCCCCAACAGTTTACGTAGCCATGGAATATAAAATTCGCAAGACCAAGTCAGAAAACGGTATGGAGTTTCCTCTGTTTGAAAACAGAACCACACAAAGACCAACACTTTGCCGCGTGTTTCAATATGTAGACAATCTCAGGATCCAGATAATCAAACTTCCGAACGGTAAGGCGTACATAACAAATGTAGACGTGTCATGAGCAAACTGCTTATGAAAATTGGAGACAGTTGGTGTTGGTATGACAGTGGCTAACTCTGAAAACAATTTGTGCGCTTTTGTGTTGTCTGCAGGATCAGCATAAATCAACTCAAAAAAACACCTGAGCATGATCATAGTCAGTTTTTTGCCAAACGTCTTGGTCTGGTAAAAAGCATAACCTTGGCAGCCGACGCCCCGTTTGTGTCTTTGTTGAAAAATTTCTAATCTGCCAAGTCTTATCGATATATACCGAACGGCTTGAGATCAACCCCTAGAAATTTTCTTCACCTATAAATATCCGCTTCGTCATTTCCCTGTAATCAGTTCTTTTACCTGTTTCTTCGCTATATTTTTTTGATTTCACTGTTATTAATATCTCAGAAGAAATCAATTTCATATTATTGTTCAGATTTTACCAAGATCCTGCCATAAAAATTTTACTGTGACAGTCCTTTAATGCAGGAAGCATCATTCCAACGGTTTTTATAAATAGCCAGACCGAGATTCTCAAGTGCCATTCCCATCTCGGCAAAAGCAGGATCATTTTTGCTTTCTTTCAAAGCTTTACCCTGTTTTAAGGTAAAACGGTCCCCGCTAACTTCATAAAACGCGGCTTTGCGCTCTGGCATCAATACCTCAAACTTGTTACC
>CABQMD010000282.1 GCA_902465145.1 uncultured Succinatimonas sp.
TACGGATCAGGAGCTTCTCTTGGTTTCTACGATCGTGAGAAATACAAGTATGTAGCGCAGGAAATGATGGTTAAGGCAGGTGTCGATATCCTTTTCCATACTTTTGTCCGCACGGTTCTAAAATCAGGCAATACCGTAACTGGTTTGGTGGTTTCTTCCCGCGAAAAAGATTTCACCTTCTCTTGCAAACAGGTTGTCGACTGCACCGGTGACGGAGACGTCGCCGTCAAGGCAGGGGAAGAATTCATTTTCGGAAATGAGGTAACTCACAAAGCTCAACCCGGCTCCTCCATGTTCGAAATGGCCGATGTCGACGTAGAAAAAACCTACGACTACATCGTGAACAATCCTGAAGATTTTGAATTTAAAACCGACTGCGTGCCGTTAAAGCCTTACAGCGATCGTCTAAAGCAGCATTACTTCGTGGCTCAGGGCTTCAAAAAGCTGGTTAAAAAGGCTATTGAAAATCACGATTTATGCTTCGGTCGTGACAGTGTCATCATCTTAAACGGAGTACATCCCGGTAGCATTCATTTCAATGCTACCCGCGTTACCGGATACGATTTGGCCGATACGGAGCAACGAGCATGGGCTGAAATCGACGGACGCAGACAGATAGAATCCGTATCAGAGTTCATGATCAAATATGTTCCAGGCTTTGAACATGCTTGGGTAAATGACACTTCAAACGAAGTAGGCGCACGTGAAACCCGTCATATCAAAGGTGTTTATACCCTGACTGCCAACGACTGCCTCGTAGGTCGCAAATTTGATGATGTAGTTTCTAGGGGATACTTCCCTATGGACGTACATAATCCTGACGGAGCTGCCGGCTACCGTACTGACGGTCACGGCGGTAGCTGGACCGATCTGAAGGATACCTATGATATTCCGTTGCGTTGTCTGGTACCTGCCCATATAGACGGATTGGTTTTAAGCGGTCGTTCTATTTCGGGTGAATCCCAAGCTTCAGGCTCTTACAGAACCCAAGGCGGCATCATGGGTATAGGTCAGGCCTCAGGAGTGGTTGCTGCCATTGCTGCACTGACCGGAGTACAACCGCGTGCCATGAATGTTAAAAAAGTTCAGGATAAACTGGTTTCATTCGGTGCTTCAGTATGGCGTGATGAGGAAAGAAAAAAGCGTGAGGAAGCCCATGCAAAAGAATGCGTACAAGCTTATCTTAAGACTCGCAACAAGTGGATCACTGCCCCTGAAATCTTAAAGGGTTATCAAGACTGATAATAACTTACGGGGAGTACCTCGGTATCTCCCCTTACACATTCCGAACAAACTGTAAATTAAGGTGTTTTTATGAAGACTTTCTCTAAATCAGCTTTGGCCATCAGCGTAGCCGCAATTGCTCTTGCTGCCTCATCTGCATCATTCGGCGCAGAAATCAATCTGACCTTGGCCCACGCCTTGAATGAAACCCATTCGGCTCATATTGCCATGAAGGAAATGGCCGATCTCATCAATAAGAATTCCAACGGTCGTATTGAAGTTCAAATCTTCCCCAACGGCCAGATGGGTACTGCCGCCGAAACCTTGGAAATGTGCATGTCAGGCGATATCTCCATGGTCCACGTAGGTGCTCCCCAGCTTGGAACCTATGATGATGCCTACCACGTATTCGGATTGCCTTACCTGTTCAAAGACAAAAACGAATACTATAAAGTCATGCAATCTGATGCCATGCAGAACTTCTTCTATTCAACTGCCGACAAAGGATTCGTAACTTTAAACTTCCTGTCATCAGGTGATCGCAATTTCTATACACCCAAAAAAGCCATCAAGTCCCCTGCCGATCTTAAAGGTATGAAGATCCGTGTTCAGGACATGAAAACGCAGATAGACATGGTTAAGGCCATGGGCGGAACTCCGGTCGCCATGGGCTACGGCGAGGTTTACACAGCCTTACAAACAGGTGTCATAGACGGTACCGAGAACAA
>CABQMD010000283.1 GCA_902465145.1 uncultured Succinatimonas sp.
TTAATACGCCGATGCGTGTGTACGACGATACAGTATGTGCCTTTATTGCAGAATTATCTGCGGAAATTTTGAAATCTCCATTATCAAGAAAATATCCTGATTTGTCAGCATTGGCTTTTTGGGGACGCAAGGCAAATCTGAAAAAACTGAAAAATGCGTTTGGTGATACGGAGGGACGGCTCGGACGCGGTTTGTGTTTTCATATTGCACCGTCCAACATACCTGTGAATTTTGCATTTTCTTATCTGTTTGGGCTGTTGGCCGGTAACGCAAATATTGTTCGTTTGCCAACAAAGACGTATCCTCAGATTGATGTACTTTGTGCCTTAATCAAAAAATTACTGACAAAATTTCCGGAAATTGAAAAAAGGACGACGTTTGTCCGCTATATGCGTAGCGATGAAATTACCGCAGAATTTTGTAAACAAGCAGACGCGCGCATGATATGGGGCGGAGACAAGACAATTGAAAATATCAAATCCATTCCAACTTCTCCACGCTGTGTTGATATAGCTTTTGCAGACAGATATTCAATAGCGATTATTGATGGTGAAGCAGTGCTGAAGGCCGATGAATTGCAGATGAAACGTTTGGCTGAAAATTTCTATAACGATACTTGGCTGATGGATCAGAATGCCTGTTCTTCACCGCAGATCATTCTTTGGAGAAAAGGCTGTGATGAAGCGCAGGAAAAATTCTGGAACGCCGTTTTGGAAATTGTAAATGCTAAATATGTATTGCAAGATGCAGTATCTGTCGACAAATACACTTTGTTATGCACAGAAGCTGTTGTAAACAATAATGTTGAAAGCTTCACCCGTAATGGTAATCTGCTGTATCGTGAAAAAATCAAAGGATTGACACCGGATATCGTTAATCACCGCGGCAAAGGCGGATATTTTTTTGAATATACGCTTACAGATCTTCAGGAACTTTATGACGTTATTACGGAAAAATTCCAGACAATCACGTATTTTGGAGTTGATCCTGGCAAATTACGTGAAGATTTGATTGCTTACGGTGTTCGTGGCATTGATCGTATCGTTCCAATCGGCAAAGCAATGGATATCGATGTTGTCTGGGATGGCCACGATTTGGTCAGAGAGCTTTCCAGAATTATTAATATGTTTTAGTAAACTCGACTTTCCCATTTCGAATGTAAGCCGAGATGGGGATAAATAAGCGGTTTAACACCACTTTTGCTCTTTAAAAATATAAATTTCGTTTAAATGTGTGTTTGGGGTTATGCAAGACTTAGATAACTTAGCATGATTTCGGATACGTACCAGGTCAGTCCTGAATACCATTGAAGTATGCGGGATGAGATCACTGCTCTGGCTTGTTCGAGGCAACCGTCTTTAAGAAGTCCTGCGGTATGCAGATCATCAGCCAGTCCGTCGATGATGCTCAATAAGGACTCCAATGCATCTCTGAACGGTCTTTCCCTAAGCTCTTCATGGATGAGGTAGAACATCTGTCCCAAGGAGCGCGGATCATCATTCATCCTGCGGTTAAATTCCAAGAGGAGGTAACGCAGATTGGAGATGGTCATAAATGCATTGATGACGTTGAACTTGTGTCCTTGGCACTCTTTGGATAACCCCAAGTGTTCTTTCTGGACACGGAACAACACTTTAATGCCCCATCTTTTGGAATATTGACGGATGATTTCTTCAGCGCTTAGTTCAGGATCTGTACTTACGATAGTGAGCCATTCATGACGATTACTCCTGAAGAGGGTAAATACCAGCTTAACCAACCTGTTTCCTTTGGTACGGGCAAGGCAGTAAAGATATTCGTCATGCTTGGAAAATGCTCCGCTTTTAAGCAGGTGAGAAAATATCTTGTTTTGAATAGCTCTGTGAATTTCTCATTACTTAAAAAATTAACGAAGTTTGTATTTTTAAAGAGCAAATGCAGTGTTAAACCGCATGTTTTCAATGTTTAA
>CABQMD010000284.1 GCA_902465145.1 uncultured Succinatimonas sp.
TAAAAGCGTTGACTATGCCGATGATGGGCTTTTTAAGTTCACTGTCGCTGTAACCTGCTGCTTTATACAGAGCGCGTACATTGGCCCATTCAGGTCCTGTCATAATGTCTTGACTGCGGAATTTGAAATCCATGGAAAAACTCCTCTGCATATGTTGTTAGTAACAATTTTACAAATTATATTAAAACGGCAGGGCGTAAATTACGCTCTGCCGCAGGATCAGGCAATAAATGCTCTGAAATTTTTTATGCTCACTTCATGAGACTCGGCAGCCACATCACGATGTTCGGAATATAGGTGATGAGAGCCAAGCATCCTAACATCACGGCGATGAACGGCAGGATTCCCTTTAAGATAACTTCCATCGGGGAATCGGCAATACGCGAAGCCACGAAGAGGTTGATGCCTAAAGGAGGGGTAATGAAGCCGATGGCCAAGTTGCATACCATAATGAGGCCGAAGTGAATAGGATCCACGCCGATGGAGGCAGCGACCGGCATGAGGATCGGAGCCAAAATTAGGATGGCGGGAGTGGTATCCATGAAGCAGCCGACGATCAGCAACAGCAGGTTGATGAGCAACAGGATCACGATCTTGGAGTCGGACACGGTCATGAGGGCGTTTGCCACCATAGCCGGGATCTGCTCGATGGTGATGACCTTTGAGAAAGCGGTGGCACAACCTAAGATCACCATGGTAGTAGCAGTGGTGGAGCAGGAAGTGGAAATTGCTTTGATAAAGGCTTTGAAGTTGAGCTCACGATGCAGGAAAGCACCGCAGATGAAGGCGTAGATGGCAGCTACGGCAGCAGCTTCGGTAGGAGTGAAGATACCGGTGTAAATACCGCCTAAAATGATCACGGGGTTGATAAGAGCCCATTTGGCATCCCAAACAGCTTCGCTGGCTTTAGCCCAGGTAAAGGTATCGGCAGTGCCTTTAAGACCGCGTCTTTTGCAGTGGATATAGCAATAGGCAATAAGGGACAGACCGATTAAAAGTCCGGGGAAGAAACCGCCCATGAACAATGAGGTTACGGATGCACCGGTGGAAACGCCGAAGATCACCATAGGGATCGAAGGAGGAATGATCACGCCGATTGAGCCTGCGGTGGCGACTAGTGCCAAAACGAAAGGCTTATCGTAGCCAAGTTTCAGCATGGTAGGCACAACCATGGTACCTACGGCAGCCACGGTGGCAGGACCAGAACCTGAAACGGCGGCGAAGAACATGCACACGATCACGGTCACAATGGCAATACCGCCGGTGATACGACCGAAGAACACATTGCATACGTTGAGAATACGGGTAGATACGCCGCCTGCACCCATGAGATCACCGGCCAGAATGAACAGAGGAATGGCCAAAATGGGGAAGGAGTCGCATGAGGTAACCAAAGCCTGCGGAATGGCAGTCAAGCTTAAGCTTTGACCGACGATCAGCGCACCCATGGTGGAAATACCGAGGGCAATACCGACCGGCACGTTTACGATCAGCAGGATAGCCAGCAGTATGAACAGAATTGCAGCAACCATTTTTTCTTTTTGCTCCTAATTACAGGTTTTCAAGGTCGAGCTGCTGTTCTTCATCAGCTTCAGCAAGGTGCTTGCATCTGTAGATGATAGTCTGCAACTGACGCACGGCGGTGAGCATGAAGCCTACGAACGGAGCGCCGTAGGGGATCCACATGGGGATCTGCATGGCCGGAGACAATTGACCGAACATGATCTGTTTTTGCTCGAGGCCCCAAGCGAAATAAACGATCACCAAAGCGAAAGCGAAGAAAACAATGTCGCCGAAAATTACGACAAATTTACGCATTTTCTTGGGGAAGAGGTAAAGACCGGCGTCGATTTTAATGTGACGCATGATCTTACAGCCGTAAGGAATGCCCATGTAAACAAGCCATACAAAGCAGTAACGGGCCAGTTCCTCTGACCAGGACAA
>CABQMD010000285.1 GCA_902465145.1 uncultured Succinatimonas sp.
CCGTCTTAATTTTTAAAAGAACAAAAATAAAGATATACATATAAATCAATTAACAACAAACATATAGGATATACAAATGTTAAAACTCAGCATTCAGAAAAAGCTTGTACTGTCTTATGCCATTGTCATCATCCTTACAGCCATGGTATCTGCAATCGGCATCAGTTCCACCATTCAAAACGTTCAGGTGGCTGATCATGCTAAGGAAGTACTTGAGGTACGACATGCTCGTACCAGATCTACATACAACACCCTGTTTGAAATGCATAAGGACATACTCGCTTTAAGAAATAAAAATGCTGATGCCGCAAGCTTAAAGAAAATTCAAGAGGAAATGGACAGCTTCAACGCGGCTTCCAAGGCCATGCATGCCACCAGATATCCAAAAGAAATAGGCACGGTCAAAGAAAAAACCGATATTTACATCAACAACTATCAACAAAAGTTTCTTCCTTTAATCAGTACAGGCAATGCTCAGGATAAAGAAAAAGCATTTAAAGTTATCGAAGCGGAAATGACTCCTGATTTTATTGACATGGCCATCAACCTTGAAACGGTAATCGAATATCAAATCAAAGATGTTGATATTGCTGTAACCGATCTTAAAGACATGCGACCTGTATACGTAAACGCTGTGATCGCAGTCATCGCCCTGATCATTGCTATATTCACCGCCTATTCACTGCCAAAATACATCATCAAATCAGTATCGCGCCTAACGCGTGAAGCAGAAGTAATAGCCGCAGGAGATCTGTCTACTCCAATACTGACTCATGCTCAGGATGAAATGGGCACAGCCATTCATGCTGTTGAGCATATGCGCTCTTCATGGAAAGATCGCATTGCCCAGATCTCTGAGGTTGCAACTCAAACTATAGAAAATTCTCACAGCATCAACGAAATAACCACTCAGATCTCTGAAAAATCTGCTCAGGCTCAAAACCGTGCCATGACCGTAGCAGCAGCTTCCGACGAAATGGTTTCTACCACTGCAGACATTGCCAAAAATTGTGAAAATGCCGCAAAAGTTGCCAATGAATCCGTTGAAATAACCAATCAAGGCGTACAAGACGTCGAATACACCATCGACGGAATGCATGAACAGGTAAAGAAAACTACAGAAGATGCAAACAGAATAAAGACTCTGTTTGATCAGACCCAAAAAATCGGTACCATCGTTCAGACCATTGAAGACATTGCGTCCCAGACCAATTTACTGGCTTTAAATGCCGCCATTGAAGCAGCCAGAGCCGGTGAAGCTGGAAAAGGATTTGCCGTGGTAGCAGACGAAGTCCGTGCTTTGGCCTCACGCTCATCATCATCTACACAGGAAATCACCAAGATGGTTTCACAAATTCAGGATGATGCCAGTATGGCCAATGAATCCATGACCAAGAGTCTTGAAAGCATCAATGATCTTTCTGAAAAAGCTGCCAACGTACGTACTTCGTTACACGGGATCATCAGCAAGGTTAATGACGTCAACAGCCGCATCACTCAAATTGCAACCGCTGCCGAGCAACAAACTACAGCAACCTCGGAGATTTCTGAAAACATGCAACAGATCACGGACGCTACCAACGAATTTGTAAAACTTGTGGAGAAATCTCAATCTCAGGTAGTAAATAACGTTGACAATGTCACCGTACTGTTAGATCAGATGAAGAAATTCAAGATTTAAATATCCAAGAAAAAATATGAACAATAAGGGGAGTAAACATCTCCCCTTTTTTTATCAGAAAACGCCTAAATCTATGCCTGCAAGGCTTTTTAACTTCAGTCTTTATCCGTCTTTACAATTTCTATTTTGAAAATATTCAAAACATCGGGATCTGGGCAGGCAAAACGTCCTTCTCCTGCCGGAGAATGCGAAATACAGCCTCCGCAACGCAGGATATCGGCATATACAAACGCAGTGTGCATAGCCATAGGGCAG
>CABQMD010000286.1 GCA_902465145.1 uncultured Succinatimonas sp.
GACTTAGTTTATTCGTAAAAAATACTGATCATTGTCCGCTGTCTATCCCTCTTCCTGTTCTTTCGGCAAGACCTATTCTCTTCATAACGTCTGCAAGCAAAGGATTTCTGCCGTGCGGCTCAACCGTAATGAGATTGTTAAGGTTTACGCCGTCGATAAATCCGCCTGGATTGGATACGCTCAACCCCTCGTCACTGACAAGAATTCTCACACGCCCCATGACACTGTAATCTCTGTGACAAAATGCATTTACCACAGCCTCCCTTACTGCTGCCTGATCATAGTTGGGAATAGCTATCCTATAGGGTCCTAAAGAATATTCTTTTTCTTCAATGATTTTATCCAAAAGCAAAAAGATCTCTTCTACAGTACTGAGCAACGGTTTTTGTATATCTTGATTAACAGCAACGTCAGAACCTTTTAATATCTGAAAACTGGTCTTTGATGTGGGCACAAAACGGGCCACTGCTTCTGCTGTACCCACCAGCAGAATTCCAGTTATGGTAGGGTAAAGGGTATTTTCCCTGACTCTTGCCAAACCCAAAGCCTTGCAAAGATCATCATTTACCAACGATGCCAAAACCTTATCCCCCTGATAAAAACTGATCAGTCTTCTCAATCTGTCTATCTCGACTTTATCGAGCATGGACATATCAGCTTCGTCCACCAAAAGAGCACTGTAATCAAGCAACCTGAGATCTGAAAGTCTGGTGGCAAATTCACTTGGGTACATGATCACATTTTCAGGCTCCCCGTTTGCTTTCAATCTTCGGTGAAGAACCTTGCCTGAAGCCGTAGCAACAATGGAATTTAAGGATTTCGGAACTGAAATTTTTAAAACAGGAGGAGTTGTCGGTAAGATCTCACTTCTTACGGAAAGCGGCGGTACGGTGTTATTGGCAATAAAGGCCGGTAAGGTCAAGGTGTTGTTGTGAGACGGATGAACCCCGGTGATCTCACCCGAATCTTCAACCCCTAGGTACAGCGCCCCGCCTTCGGTATTGGCCAAAGCCACTACCGCCTCAAAAATCTCCGCATCAGAGTATTTCTTTTGATCGCTTTTAAATTCAGCTGTTAAAGACTCTTTGGAAGGTATCATTGTCGAGACTCCGATTTTTATAATGAGTCTACCAGATTTTAATCCTACACGCGGATTGAAATTTAATTTTTCTATCCGTAAACGGATAGAAAAAACGGATTGAAAGGAATAATGACAGCTTGCCTGCCGTTAAAGACTTAGTTCGGCAACGACGAAGAATATGCAAAACAGTTGCGGTTTGGCAAGCTCCCCTGAGTTTATACTACAACGTAACCAAAGAAAAACGTCTGCAACTACTGATACACCAAGGTTTGCAGCATTTTTAGCTACTAAAGACAGATCTGCTAAAGCTCCCCGTCCACATCGTAATTGGTGATCACCAGCTCCTTGATATCGCCGCGTCCTGTTCCGTCAGCGTTGATATAACGTTTGGCATTTAAAGTGGTGATGTTAAATTTTTTATACAACTCAAAACAAATGGGGGCCGTAGAATTTGACTGCATAAAGCGTATACCGCGCTTATCAAGCTCAGTACAAAAAAAAGCTAAAGTTCTTTGTGCACTGTCATTCCAAACCTGAGATTGGTATGAGGTGAAGGATGAAGTCTTGCTTAAAGGTGCATAAGGAGGATCAAGATATACGAAAGCATCGTCAGGAATATCTTTAAAAAGTTCTACATAAGAGCAGCAACGGATCTCGGTATCGTTTTGCTTTAAATAATCGTGTACTGCAAGCAGACTCTCTTCATTGCAGATCTTTGGCTCACCAGAAAATTTTCCCATCGGAGTATTAAAATAATTTTTGGAACTGACACGATAGAGACCGTTAAAACAGGTCTTTAAAAGATAAATAAGTCTTGCCGCGTGCTCTACGTCAGAACGTTTTGAAAAATC
>CABQMD010000287.1 GCA_902465145.1 uncultured Succinatimonas sp.
ATGGAAAAATTGTAGTGCTCTTATCCATACATCTTTAAGGCGTTGATTATTTAACTCTGAACAATATCTCATGTCCTTGTCATTGAAATACCAACGTAAAGCTCGAAGTTGCAGGTTAGATATATTACCTATGCATTTGTAGAGTTTTTCAGAGGAATCAAATGATTCAATTATTGCTTTGAGACGACTATCGTGGTCAATATCTTTTTTTATATTCTCAAGATAAATCTTGCGAGGTTTGTGACCGAATTCTTCCTGTTTTATTATATTCTCAGCAGCAGCTTTCATTTCTTCCAATGATGATTTATAAAGCTCTTTGGCGTCTTTATCATCAATATCTGCTATTAATTCAGCTAATTCATGGTTGTTGAAAAAATTTCTATAAATTTTTGCAGATTCGACATCATTGCATTTTTTAACAAATTGATCATATAAAGAACTATCATTATCAAATAATTTTTTATCTGAAGAAAATAAGGCAAATATATCTGGAGAGCAATTTTTTAGAATATCAAGATCAACTTCACTTTCAAGCCTTGTGTACCCTCTGCGTCTCATGAGAGATGACACAGCTTCTTTTTCATCATCTGACATAGGCCTTTTTATCTTATATTCAATTACAGAAAATATAAGTCTACGTGCTTTCTTGAATCTATCTTCAGATCTTATATGATGCCTTACTGCAGTACGATCCTTAACCGTATAACTCAAGCCATTGCCTTGATCCGGCATTTCAATAATTGCAGCATTTATATCCTGTTTTTCCAGCTTGTCCTTTATTGTATAAGAAATGAAACCGGTATACTTTCCGCCCAGATCAATAGCTATGTTTGAGTAAATATCATCCATGTCATGAACCTTTTTTGGGTATAACAAATATTTTTACGCTGATACTTAAAATATATCGAATACAACGCAAAATCTGTGAACCTGATGCCTATTTTTTGGATCTTTTACTGATACTTAAGAACAGGTGTAGTCTTTAAGCCAGAGCTTAACAGGACAGGTAAACTGACAGAGTAAAAGCAGCATCACGTGAACAAAATAAGTAATCAAAAAGTGACAAACTAAATTGGTTTAGACACAAACTAAATTAACGTTGACATGCTTAAAGTAAGCTCAGGAATGTGCTTTTTATGGCATTAACTCAAGATGTTTTACCCATTTTTTTGCCTGAATAGCCAAATTCTCCGATTGTTTTCATGCGTGAGGAATCAGAAGATCCTTTTTCCGTTTAAGATATAGGAAAACAGATCTTTTGCAGGAGATTGCAAGTGCTGGCACCGATCATTGAAGAAGACAGATTGGTGGATCTCGTTGAAAATTCAGGGATCCAGTTTTTGGACAAACAGTTCACGCTTAATTTGTTCATTGGAAACGATAAAAAACGTTTCGGGTACGGTTATGCGCTGAAAAAAAGCGCCCAGGAGCCATTGGCTCCGGTGTGTTGTGACGAAGACGGCAGGATGTTTGAGCCGTCATGTCCTGAAACAGCAGTAGATCCTGACGATCCACGCATTCTCAGTGTGGATACCCGCGATACTCTTACTATCTATAACGGAGTATGGTTTCCCATTCCCTTCTTTGCAGAGAATTTTCTGAATAAGGACGGTGCCTTAAATTGCGATCCTTCGGTAGCAGGTCCTTTTAACTGGGCAAGATGCCGAGTCGTAAGAATTAAAGACGACGAAAATTCAAACGGAAATTTATATCGTGCAGTGTTTGCTTTTGATACGGCGGTACAGGACATCCAAAGTTCCGATTATGCAGCTCCTACATCCGATAATGTAAAAAGCGGAACGCGCTATGCTTTAAGTTTAAGTTGCGGATCTGAGCTTTTGAGAGTGCGTCAAAGCGGTATAGCCTGGGGCAGGGAATGGGCAGAGCGGGTGTACAGCGATGCCGCCGTGAAAAACCGCTCGCT
>CABQMD010000288.1 GCA_902465145.1 uncultured Succinatimonas sp.
GGATTGAATACATGCTGTTTGCCGTACATTTCAAAACAAAAACCGTCATAGTAACCAAGCATTTTTTCAAAGCATTCTTCAAAGCTTAAATGCAGGACTTTGGCTGCATTTTCTATGTATGGAGTAAAGTATTTTTCTACCTCCTGTTTGGTATAACCCAATAAAGAGCCGTATTTGGTGCTTAAGCTTAAATCTTGAATAAAGCTTCCTGATGAAAAAATATCTATGGTTCCGTATTTGCAAATACCGGTTACAAACATAAAGCGAAAACGGGAGCTCTGTCTTTTAAGCATGGCATAGAAAGACGAAAGCTCATTGCTGATTTGCTTGCACAAAGCCTGATTGTCAAGACAGTAATTCACCGGGGCATCGTATTCATCGATGAGCAGAACCGGAGAAATTGCGGGATTTTGTTCCAACAGTCTGCTGAAACGGAAACTTAGCTTGTCACCTTCCATTTTCTTAGGAGGTAACTCTAAGTTGTTTGCGGACAAAGCATCACTAAGCAGGATCTCAAAGCTTGTTTGAAATGAATTGAGATCGCTTAAATCATTGCATAATTGTGAAAAATCAAGCCTGATGACAGGATAGGTCTTCTCGTCAGTCCAGAGTTTTTCTATGGCAAGACCTTTGAAATCTCTTAGACCGTATTTAAATAGCGATTCAAAGGTACTTAAAAGCAAGGTTTTGCCGAAACGACGCGGGCGGGAGAACAAATAGCAATTGCTGTCCCTTGCCAAAGCCCAGATCATTTCTGTTTTATCAACATAGATCTTGTTAATGGCTCTTAATTCGCTAAAGCCACTTTTGCCGGTTGGTAGAAAGACGGGATCGGCTTTTTTGTTAATGTTCATAACCATATGCTGATATCCTTTATTCCTTATATAACCGCGCTTTCAACGAATTGTCTTTCTTTTTGGGAGAACACCAAAGCAAGACGGATATGCTCAAGATTGGTTTCGTTCTGCTCTCCGTATTGTCTTGATTTAAGCTGTGCTACCGCTTCGTTAAGAAGCTTTTGCGGAGAGTCCTGCTCTTTGGCAAACTTAAGCTCAATCACCCAATAACGGTCTTTCATCTTAAATTCCAAGTCGGAGTGTCCTTTGGCATTGTGAGTCTCTATAAGAGGATTGACACCGTCTACTTTTAAATAAAGCTGTAGATAGGTTCTTAAAGTTGCTTCATTCTTTACCGGGTAGTCTTGATAATCTACGGATAAAAAAAGTTTGTTTAAGGAAGCAACCACGGCATCTGGGCTTTTAGTTCCGAAGAGACCTACGAGACCATATCCAATTACTGAAGTTACGGAACGGTTTCCTAATACCATTTCGGTATAGAGCTTGGCCATGGACTCAGAGACTTCGGCATTTGGGTAATTTAAAGTTACCGTCATGTCTTCGACAAAGGCTCTTTTAATTGAAATACAACCAGTCTGATACAGCAGGGCTGTATCGTTGAACTCATTATCTAACTCCTTGTATTTGTATAAATCGTAAATATCCAAAAAACGGTCTTGTCCGTATTCTTCAGGATGTTTCAGGCAATGTTCTTTGAAGTACTGGGTAAGTACGTCCGGTTGTTCTTTTGAGTTATACCAATAGTTTCTGAATCCGTCTTCTGGGTTTGTTAGGAAATTTAAAACAGAGCTTGGATTGAATACCTGCTGTTTGCCGTACATTTCAAAACAAAAACCGCCATAGTAACGACGTATTTTGGCAAGGCATTCGTCAAAGCTCAGGTGAAGGATATCGGCTGCGTTTTCAATGTAAGGGCTAAAGTATTCTTTTAATTCCTGCTCGGTAACCCCTGCCAAAGAGCCGAAGCTGGGATATGTGCTTAGATCTTGAACGAAGTCGCCTGAGGAGAACAGTCCCAGAGGATTGTATCTGCAAGTGCTGGTAATAATAATGAGGCGAAAAA
>CABQMD010000289.1 GCA_902465145.1 uncultured Succinatimonas sp.
AGCACTCAATTTGTTAATTGCTTGTTTTACGATAAAGCCAGAAATCTGTTTTATCACAGCAAAGGATTAAAAAAACAACTGCTTCTTTTTAACAGTAAATTAGCCAAATATTTTCACTTGCCATGGTATTGGAAATTATTTTGTTTAATTACCAGAAGTATTCGATTTAATTAAAGAGGTAAATTTAATAATGAAGACAATTCTGGTCACCGGCGGAAGTGGCTTTTTAGGCAGTAATCTCTGCCATCGTTTAATACGAGATGGCCACAAAGTGATCTGCCTTGATAATAACTACACCGGCAGAATGTCCAATATTGAAGATCTGTTGAAAAATGACAGATTTTCTTTTGTTGAACATGACGTTTGTGATCCTTTAGTCGATGTGATCAAGGGAAAAGTTGATCAAGTTTATAACTTGGCTTGTCCTGCATCTCCTCCTGCATATCAGGGAAGTTACTCCATAAAAACTACCAAAACCTGCGTATTCGGAGTGATTAACGCATTGGAATTGGCTAAACGTGACCATGCGGTTTTGTTGCAGTCTTCGACTTCAGAGGTATACGGCGAACCTTTAGTCCATCCTCAGAAAGAAGATTATCGCGGAAATGTTAATCCTGACGGTATACGTGCCTGTTATGACGAGGGGAAACGTTGTGCAGAGAGCCTGTGCTTTGACTATTGCCGTCACGAGGAAGTCAACGTCAAGGTTATACGTATTTTCAATACCTACGGACCTTATATGGATCCCAAAGACGGACGCGTTGTAAGTAATTTTATCTGCCAGGCGTTGAAAAACCAAGACATAACCATCTACGGAGACGGCAGTCAGACTCGTTCTTTCTGTTACGTAGATGATCTCATCGAAGCCATGGTACGCATGATGAATTCAGAATCGGATTTCCACGGTCCTGTTAACACCGGAAATCCAGGAGAATTCACGGTAAAAGAACTTGCCGAGCAGGTTTTAAAAAAGCTTCCCAACAGTACTTCAAAAATAGTCTACAAACCTTTGCCCTCAGACGATCCCACCCGCAGACGTCCGGATATTACCTTAGCGAAAACAAAACTTGGTTGGGAGCCGAGAGTAGCTCTTTCAGAAGGCTTGGACCACACCATTGCCTATTTCGGCAGAACAAGTCATATGAATATCGGTATTATCGGGACCGGTTATGTAGGTCTCCCTACAGGTGTAGGCTTTGCAGAGCTTGGTAATCAAGTTACCTGTATTGACAGAGAAAAAAGCAAAATAGACGCTCTTCAGGCAGGGAAAATTACCCTTTATGAAGACGGTCTTGAAGAGCTTTTCCATAAGAACGTAGCTACCGGACGTCTTAAGTTCACTACCTCAATGAAGGAAGGTATTGAGTCAGCCGATTTGGTCATCATCGCTGTAGGCACTCCTCCGCATCCGGTGACCCATGAAGCCGATCTCAAATACATTTATGCCGCGGCAACAGAGCTTGCAGAACACCTTAAAGGTTACACTCTGGTAGCAACCAAATCTACCGTTCCGGTATCTACCGGTGATGCTGTAGAAGCCCTCATCAAGAAAAAGAATCCCGAAGCTGATGTAGATGTAATATCACTTCCTGAATTTTTAAGAGAAGGCTATGCAGTTCATGATTTCTTTAATCCTGACCGCATCGTGGTCGGAGCCAACTCTCAAAAAGCTTTCGATACCATTAAATCGCTCTATCAGCCTTTTGCAGATAAGACCAATATCATCTTTGTAAAACGTCGCTCTGCAGAAACCATCAAGTACGCATCAAATGCATTCCTGGCTATCAAGATCCATTACATCGATGAAATGGCAGATTTCTGTGAAAAGGTCGGTGCCGATATTACTGAAGTAGCCAAAGGCATGGGACTTGATACCCGTATCGGACCAAGATTCCTGAATCCGGGGCCTGG
>CABQMD010000290.1 GCA_902465145.1 uncultured Succinatimonas sp.
TAGGACTTGAAGTTCTGTGCGAAGTGGACAGCCGCGACGATGCCCTGTTTGCTGCAGAACACAAATTTCCGGTAGTGGGGATCAACAACCGCGATCTGCGGATACTGAAGATAGATCTCAACAATGCTAAAAAATTAGCGCCGCTACTTAAAGATACCGCAGTGGTCTCCGAGTCAGGCATAAGCTCTCATCAGGATCTGATCGCTTTAAAACCCATAAGAAGTTTTCTCATAGGTTCATCGCTGTCAGGATCTGACGATTTATTCTTCAGCGCCAATACCATGCTTTACGGTACGAATAAAGTATGCGGCATTACTACCGAAGATGCACTCAAGGCGGCCATTGAAGGGCATGCTGCAATCGCAGGCCTTATTTTCTGCAAAAAATCTCCGCGTTATGTCAGCCTAGAACTGGCAAGAAAATTAGGAGAGTTGGCACAAAACCGCATAAAAATTGCAGCAGTCTTCGTTGATGCTCCGCTAGATGAAATGATCGACGCAGTAAAAATATGCAAGGCATCATATGTACAGTTACACGGACACGAGAGTACCTCTATCATAAAAAAACTGCGTGATGCTCTGCCAGGCATCAATATCATCAAAGCGCTTTGCGTTCGCCAGGACGAGGATTTCAAAGCCTATGAAACTTACGCTCCTTTATGCGATCTGATGATTTTGGATTCAGGAAATCCGGGTTCAGGAACCTCCTTTAACTGGAGCGCCATTCCCGACTTCATAAAACGCGATCATACTTTGCTCTCAGGCGGCATAGGCTGTAACAACCTTAACGAAGCTTTGTCACAAGGCTTTTTAGGAGTTGACATGAATTCAGCCTTGGAGAGTCAAAAAGGAATAAAAGATCCGAAACTTGTCAAACAAGCTTTGCAGATCATCCACGATTTTATTTAAGAGGAAACAAACATGACCATTTTAAATCCGTTTTTCGGTAAATACGGCGGACAATATGTACCTGAAGTACTGATCCCTGCTTTGGATCAGCTGGAAAAAACCTTTGTAGAAGCAAAACAGGATCCTGTCTTTAAAAGAGAACTTAATGATCCTTTAAATAAATACGCAGGGCGTCCTACTCCGCTTACCTTATGTCGCAATTTAACTGCCGGCACCAAAACCAAGATTTACCTAAAGCGTGAGGATTTGTTGCACGGAGGAGCTCATAAAACCAATCAGGTTTTAGGTCAGGCACTTTTGGCAAAACGTATGGGTAAAACCCGTATCATTGCAGAAACCGGTGCAGGTCAGCACGGTGTGGCTACTGCCCTTATCTGCGCTCTCTTGGGATTTAAATGTTGCATTTATATGGGCGTAAAAGATACCGAGCGCCAAAAGCCCAATGTATTTCGCATGCGTCTTATGGGAGCTGAGGTCCGTCCCATCGCCGTAGGTGCCGGTACCTTGAAAGAAGCCTGCAATGAAGCTTTGCGCGACTATGCGGCAAACTTTGAAAACACCCACTATATGATCGGTTCTGCAGCAGGTCCTCATCCCTTCCCGACTATAGTTCGTGAATTTCAGAAAATCATAGGCGAGGAGATCCATAAGCAGATCTTACAAGAAGAAGGAAGACTTCCTGATGCCTGCATAGCCTGCGTAGGCGGCGGTTCAAATGCCATAGGTATGTTTACCGATTTTCTTGATACCGATGTTCCGTTGTACGGAGTTGAGCCTGCCGGAAAGGGACTTGATTCTGGTAAAACCGGCGCCACCATCCAGCGCGGTACCGACGGAATTTTCTTCGGAGCCATGTCAAAAAATCTGCAGACTGCAGACGGACAAATCAAAGAATCATACTCCATTTCAGCAGGTCTTGATTTCCCGTCAGTAGGACCTCAGCATGCCTATCTTGATTCTATAGGACGCGTCAAATATGTAGGCGCAACCGACAAAG
>CABQMD010000291.1 GCA_902465145.1 uncultured Succinatimonas sp.
CGCACGCACCTTCAACGCAATTTCTGCAATTCTTGCCCAGTCTTCAAAATCAGCAGGATCCAGTTGTTTTTGCCAGTGAGTAAAGAACAATGCAGCTTTTTGATTGAGTATGCAGTTGCAGGCACCGCATCTTTCCAGATGATCATGAAACAACGCATGAACAAAATCATTGATCGGCAAAGCAACAGAGGGCTTTTTCTCATAAGCATATTCTGCTTTCATCTTTTGCAAAAAATATGCATATAAGCCCAAACTAATACCAAAATACCTCGTGACGACATCATCACTGTTCTCTTCTGAAGTTCTGTCAAGCTCAAGCTGAGCCTTAATAAGGCTCATTAAAATCTGTTCAAAATCATCTGCTTTATTAAGCGGGGACAAGATCCCAAGCATTTTCAGTCGTAACGAATCTGCAGTCTCTGAAGCAGGATCGATTGCCTCTTTTAACCTGTCCCGTAATTCTTTGTTAGCAAAAAATTCCGGAAATGCCTTTACCGTTTCATAAAAACGTTCTGCCGGCAAATTAAGATCGCTTACGATAAGCGAGATCTCATCAGCCTTATACACGGGATAAGCCGTCTGCAAATCCAAGAGCCAATTGTCTTTATCCTGAGGTGCCCCGTTTTTACGATAGATTAAAAATTTTTTTTCTCTCTCTTGTCTTAATACCCGATATTTGATCGTAAATTCATTGTTATCCGTAATGATTTTTTCAATATCCGGCAATTCAAGTTCATCAAATTCAGCTCTGTTTTTGCCGTTTTCATCATCAAAAAATACCAGCCGACCTTTCTCAAACAACGACTTCAGCGCTTTTTGCAATGCTTGGTTACTCATAGCTTTCCCCTTACATTCCGGTGATCTTGGCTAAGGCAGTACCGAACTTGGGGTAATTGACTTTCACACCGTCGTCAAGATCGATGGAAATATCATCCTGAGCAAACTGATACAGGCAGCTGGCATCGTAATTTTGCATGTCGACAGTCTGCTTGCGAATACGCTCAATTTTCTTATACGAAGCACCCTTGCCAGATTCATTCGCTTTTTCAAGTTGGGCAAGTTTCAAATCAAGCTTATTCTTATAATCAAGCAGATAATTACGGCGCAGACGACTGACTAAACCTGAGCGGTAACGATGGATGTAAATCAGCGCTTTGAAGTTTTTCTTAGGACTTTGGAACATCCAGTAAACAGGACGTTTCTTATAACGTCTGACGTGATCGTCATAGAACTCGGTATTGAAATAAGTACGCAGATCATAATCGCGCTTATTTTTGACATTGAGGCAATCTGCAATAAAAGTAAGATTCTCCCTAAGATGTTCCTCCCCGAAGACCATCTTTAAAAAAGTCTGGAAACGGACGCAGATGTCATCAGCAAAATAACCGCTTTCACCTACGATCGGAATGATGTTGTCATCATCAATTTCAAAAGCGGTGTTACCGACTAGATCTTTAAAATCCTGCAAAGTTTCCCCTATCTTGCGTCCTAAAATCACGCCTTCTTTATCAAGGGAGTAGCGCCCGAACATACAACCTACTGCGTAGGAGATAAGATCGCGCATGAGATCGGCGCGTTGCATTACCCACGGCTCATCATCATTCTCAAATGTCTTTTTGGAATAGACATAGTAAGGATTGCAACAGAGCGTAACCTGCGACAGCGGATGCTCAGGAGTCATCTCTCCTTCAAGAGCGAAAAGTCTGATGAAGTTTTCATTGTTCTGCTCTTCAAGGGTCTGAGTTTCTTTTATGAGCTCACGGTAATGTGACTGCAATGCCTTTAGCGTATCCTCAAGCGAGGATTTACCGTCAAAGGTCGCTATCAGCGGATTTTGCTTAAAATTCCAGGAGATCTCCTGAGAATCCCAATCGTCTTTTTCGATAGCGACTAGTTTGTCGACTA
>CABQMD010000292.1 GCA_902465145.1 uncultured Succinatimonas sp.
AGAAATCGTCGTTTTGCAATCTTTGGGGTTGTCGAGACTGCAGATAGCCATAAGCTCTCTGAAAAGTCTTATTCCGTTAATGGCGTTGGTTCTTTGCCTCGGGGAATTCGTGGTTCCTCAACTTGAGACTTATGCTGAAACTCAGTATTCGGTCTATGCCTCAGGCGGAAAAATGTCTGTAAGCCGTTCAGGAATTTGGCTTCGGGAAGGGAATTCATTTATAGGAATAAGAGCCATGCTTTCTGACGGATCTTTGGCTGATATAGTTCGTTACGACACGGACGGCGACAGGTTGATTGCCAAAAGCAGAGCAGTAAGCGGACGTTACGAAAACGGCAGCTGGAACATGCAAAAGGTTTATAAGGTTGCAGAAGGTAAGGATAAACTCAACATAACTTTTGTCCCTAAGGAGCGCTGGCAGTTAAATCTCAATCCGGAACGTGTTGATGTTATTAAGAATATTGATAAGACTTTAACCATTAAGGGATTGGTGGACTACATAGGCTATTTGGAGGACAACAATCAGCTTTCGTCCTCCTTCAGACTGCAACTTTACGAAAAATTGATGCAACCCGTGATCATGGTAGTCATGCTGTTTTTGGCTTTATCAACGGTTTTCGGACCCTTGCGCAGTATGAATATGGGTACCAGAATTTTAGCAGGGATCACACTTGGTTTTGGATATTATGTTCTAAATCAAATAGTTGCACCCCTATCTCTAGTCTATGGTATTCCTCCTTTGATAGGGGCTTCGATGGCATCAGTGGTGTTCGGCGGATTGGCTGTGGTGCTTCTGCGTAGAAAGGCTTAAAAAAATTAAAATAAAATTTGCAAATTCTTAAAAATTTGCTATACTTATCCCCGTTGCCGAAGTGATGGAATTGGTAGACGTAGCGGATTCAAAATCCGCCGATAGCAATATCGTGTGGGTTCGATTCCCACCTTCGGCACCATCTCAGATATTCACCTTTCTTTATTCAAATCTTCTTTTATTTATTCTGTTCCTGAATATAAACAATATTTATTCTGAATTTGCAAGAAAAGCATATTAAAACCGAAATCACATAATTGTGATCCGTTTAAATGTATGCTTGTTGTAACATTTCCGTTACTCGAAACATTTCAATTGTCTTTCTGATGACGGTGCAGTTTTTTAATTATTGATTTTAACAATAGAACAAAGTCCCTTAATCTGCAGTCTTAAAAGCTTTTAATCTTTTAGACGAAATTGACTGTATTTAATGGACTAATCGATTGATATAGAAGAATTGTTCAGCAGGAAATATTGGTATGGATGCAAAACAAAAACACCAGATCGTAAAGTTGTTCGTTGAGCGTTGGTTAAACAAAGGAGACGAGAAACAGGACACTCATAACTTCTGGCATGATCTGCTTCATTCAATATTTGAAGTTGATAATCCTTCTACCGTCATTGAGTTTGAAAAGAGAGTTCATTTAGGACATACATCCTATATCGACGGGTATATTAAAAGCTCTAAAGTGCTCATCGAACAAAAAGGACAAAAAATTGATCTGAATGAAAAAGAAAAACAATCAGACTGCTCTCTTCTAACTCCTTATGAGCAGGCATTCAGGTATGCAGGTGCGCTGCCTCTGGATGAAAAACCAAAATATATAGTTACCTGCAATTTCAAGGCCTTTCAAATCTACGATCAGAATGTTGAAGATCCGTTAAACCAGGTACCAATCGTTATTGAATTAAAAGATCTTCAAAAAGCTTACACTTCCTTGTCATTTCTGACTGACTTAAAAGCTGTTGCCAAAAAAGCAGAATTGGAAATATCTGTCAGGGCAGGTGATCTTATTGGCAAACTCTATGAGGCATTATTAAAACAGTACGGCGAAGGTGCAGATCGAGATGAT
>CABQMD010000293.1 GCA_902465145.1 uncultured Succinatimonas sp.
GGAGTCTCATCACGCCCAGGAGAAGTGGTCTTTAACTACGGACAGGGACACCATGCAGTAGTCTGCGCCGTACTTGAACTTTGCGATATTGCCATGGAGCCTGGTGAACATATAAAAGGAGCTCAAATAGGCGATGCAACTCGCTGGAGCGTGGATTCTGCCATATCGGGACAAGGAGACAACACCACGGAGCATCTCATCATTAAGCCTTACGAGTCGGCCTTGAAGACTTCGCTTCTCATCACCACTGACAGGCGGGCTTATCATTTGAGTCTTAAATCCTCGCTTGACGAATACATGCCGCAGGTACGCTTCATTTACCCTGAAGGAAGTTTCGGGGCTTACAACGACTCACGCCTTAAGTTAAATTTTGGCAAGCAAAATACCACCACGGCAAACGACAGTGAGAAAAAAACAAATTATCAGGCATCAAGTCAAAGCGTACGCAACGAAGAGTTTGAGATCACAGGAGATGAAGAAATCTGTCCTCTGAATGTGTATTTTGACGGCAAACGCACCGTGATCACCATGCCTAGCGGCTTGCACTCCATGCCGGTATTAAGCGTAATAGCCGACGGCGGCTTTTTTCATGAAGATAAGGAAGGTAACGTCAATTACCGTCTGCTTGGCAACGATTACGTAGTTGACGGTTTATTGCATCACGCCAAATTAAAACTCAGCTCTCCGCAGGAATTGCAGGCAGAGATCCGTTTTGTAGGATAGGAGGAAACTATGGAAGGAGGAAATCACGTTCTGCGCGACGGACACATAAGCAAATGGCCGCTTGCATTTTTACTTTTGGTGCTGATGCTGACGGCTGTTGCAACTTATGTGAGTATGGGAAATGAACCAACAGCAGATCCGATAAAAGAGGAAAAACTTACTGACAATACCGCTTTGATGATCTCTCAAGGAGACAAACTGATCAAACAACTGGAAGCGGAAAAAGAACATGAAGCACTTGAACAGGAATTATCTCCTGCAACCGACGCCGTACAAAATACTGAAAACGATCCTGAGGAACTAAGGGCCAAAGCTCAGGTTTTAAGTGAGGAGGCAAGACAGGCTCGTGAATATGCAGATGAACTTGAAGGAAAAAATTTCAAACAGGATTACGATAGCTATCTTGAAAAAAGCTCACTTCAACCTAAGCCTGCCTACCCTGCTTTTAAAGAAAAACATAAAGACGATTTTTCAAAAATACTAAGAGCACCGACGAGAATTGAGCTTTTTGACCGAACATCCAAGGAACCAAATACCTCCGCTTCCGCATACCGACCTGCTGCCCAGATACAAGACAGCATTTCATATGAAAGCTCAAATCAAAAAAAATCCGTTCATACTCTTGAAGATTACGCTGTGTTTAACCGAGGAGACGATTTTGAACTCGATCAACAGGTAAAAAAACTCAAATCGCCACTGTGTCTTAGACAAGGAAGCATCATTCCAGCCATGTTGCTTACTGCAATTAATTCGGATCTGCCGGGATTAGTAAGCGCACAAACCACCGTTGACGTCCTCGATTCCGTTTACGGCAGGGAAATACTCATTCCCAAAGGCACGAAAGTAATGGGTGAGTACGAGGCAGCCCCGGGGTACGGAAAGGAACGGGTATTCATAGGTTTTAAACGTTTGCTTTTCCCTGACGGCAGTTCTCTTAACCTCGGTGCCATGCCAGGGCAAAGTCAGGACGGACGCTCCGGTTTTGATGCAGATGTGGATAATCACCTTTTTGGGATCGTAGGCTCTGCCTTGCTGCTCTCAGCCGTAAGCGCAGGTGTCAGTTCTGCCCAAAGCCGAGGTTACGATGCTCAAGGACGCATCCATTACGGCGACGCTTTAGGCAGTGCTGCCACGGCATCATTGGGAAATACCCTGGGCCA
>CABQMD010000294.1 GCA_902465145.1 uncultured Succinatimonas sp.
AGTGGATTTAAACTGTTTTACATTTCTTACCAGCAACAAGATCTTGATGAGTCTTAAAGCCTTGTCAGCTGCGATGCGTTCTTTACCGTTTTTTCCTGCCAGATCGCGTTCAGCTTCCAAAAGCGAGCCGCAATTTGCCGAGATCAACGCTCCGCGCAAAGCATCAAACATAAGATCAAGCGAAGCAATATGCCCTGTTTCCGTGTTTTTCATGGAAACGGCTACGGTATGGAAAACCCAGAGCATCGAACGTTCGCCGGTGGAATTGAAATTACCTTCAAAAAAACCTGCATCACTCAAGCCTTTGATGCAATCCTGAAAAAGACCGAACTGATAAGGGATAAAAGGATAAATATCGATAAAATCCTGATCATTGCCGTATTCTTCATATGTACGGCTGTCATCCGTAAAAGAAAACAGCGTCTTGAAATTGTCGTGTTTGTCTTCATAAATTTGAGACAGCACAGCCTCGGCCCGATCCGTTTTATTTAAAAGACGTTTTACAATCACGTCTTTGACGTTTTTTGACGAAAGCTTAAAGCGGATAGGGAAACGATCTTGGATCTTGGAAAAATCATTACCCTGTCGGGTCTGCTCCTCCGTTCCTATGACTTTCTCCATATCCTCCTGAGCCGTCACGAAGATCCAAGAATCTCCGCCGCATTTACTTTTGAGCTGCTCTGATACGGTTTGCAAATTGAGCATGAGACCTATGTTTCCTGCTACATATTGCCCGACCTCATCTACAAAGAAATTAAGACGGAAATTTCGACATCCCGTTTCTATACGGCGGCGGTCGATATATGCTTTGACTTTTTGAGCAAGGGTCTCGGCACTTAAGTTGTATCCTGCTTTGATATTTCCCAAAGGATCGGGATGATCCTCAGGACTGTCCTTATAAATCGCAGCCAAAGTCCTTGATACTTTTTTATTGATCAATGCGTAATGATTTCTGGATTGTTCCCAACTTTTACCGTTATTTTCTTCGGCAAATTGTTCTTTAAAAGTCTCAAACAGCCCTTCCTCATCCAGCTGGCGTTCAAGTTCTGCAATAAAGAGATTGTCAGAGCTGTAACCACAGCCCTCATTGAAGGCATACATGAATACTTTCAATACGGCAGCTTCAGATTTAATCTTATTGGTCTTGGCGTCGATGTTAAACAGCAGATTTTGACAAGGAAACTGTTTTATCGCATTGATAAAGCGCGGTTTTAAAGTATCGGAATTGTGTTCGAAAAAGAGCTCTACAGGATCCTGTCCGTCTATCTTTCGTCCTGAAAGCACAGCAGCCAGCATCTTTAAAAGATGAGATTTGCCTGAACCGAAAAAGCCTGAGATCCACACTCCGTTGCCGTTTTCGCGATGATACTCAAGATAAATGTCCAGAAATTGGTCTAGTTGCCTTTCAATTTCGTCGGTGATGATGAACTCTGACAACTCCGCTGCCAGCGAACTTTGATCATCAGCGGTGATCACTGGATTGACGGGACGATTGATGTCGTTTTTAAACAAAGAGCCTATGAGAGGCGCGGGATCTTGGGATGAAGAATAATTAAACGATGAGTCTAATTTTTCGTGGCAACTGGGGGGGGTAAACGCTTATTCATAATAAATTTGTTTCAAACAGGAAAATCCAGAATATTACCGGCACGGTAATAACGATCATTGGGTAATCTGTCAAAGAGATCTAATGAGGCAGCAGATCCCGGGGTAATGGTATAAGTGCCGGGGAAGAACAAAACTGTCGGGATCTTATCGGTAACATGTTCCAGATTTGCCAATAACGATTGAGCGCGCAAAAAGGGATAACATTCGCCGACACCGGTGATGAACAAAACCTGGGGAGGCTCGGATGCTGAAGCAAGCTCCTGAAATTTTTCTTT
>CABQMD010000295.1 GCA_902465145.1 uncultured Succinatimonas sp.
CCCGCGGTCAAAGCTTCGGGGCTTTGAGCCAAGTATTGGTGATCCCTTCAAAAAATCTTAATACTCTGGAAAAAAACTGCGCTCAAGCAGTATCCGTCATCGAAGATTTAGAATTTGGCGCACGTGTTGAGACCGTCAATGCGACCGAAGCTTTTTTAGGATCTTTGCCAGGAGATCTTACCCACAATTTACGACGTCCTTTAATCAACAGTGCGGCAGTGGCGGATCTGCTGCCAATATTTTCTCCTTGGCACGGGGAACCAAGCGCTCCCTGCCCGCTGTATCGTGAAAAAGAACCTCTTTTGCAAGCCCTGTCTCCTGATGAGAGTCCCTTTTTTCTTAATCTGCACACAGGCGATCTTGGCAATACTCTGGTTTCAGGTCCGCCGGGATCTGGTAAATCCGTACTGCTCAACGCATTAATTCTCTCGCTCATGCGTTATTCGGAAATGAAGATCTGGGCATTTGAACGCGGTTTTTCGCTGTATGTTCTGTGCAAAAAACTTGAAGGAGAACATGTGATGCTGGACGGAAGCGTATCTTTAAGTCCCCTACGCTATCTTGAGGATGCCGAAGATTTATCACGCGCGCGCAATTTTATCCGTACCTTGTGTACCAGCTCCGGGGAGAAACTTTCTGCAACTGCGGAAAAATGCCTAAACGAAGCTTTGGCTCTGCTGTCAACCAAATCTCTTGAGGAACGAACTTTGTCGGATCTGATGCTGCTGTGCTCGGGATCATCAGAACTTTGCCTGGCATTGGAGCCTCATTTAAAACGCTCAGGCGGCGGGATCTTGGACGGAACCGAAGATCCAGGGTTTAAGAAAAAACTTACCGTATTCGAATGCGCAGCTTTACTTGAAAGACCACACGAAAGCACTCACGTCTTACGTCATCTTTTAGGCAGGATAAGACGGGAATGTGAAAAGGATATTCATCCCAAAGCCGTGATCCTGGATGAAGCCTGGCTCATGCTTCAGGATGAAACCTTTTGCCATGAGCTCATCTCGTGGTTAAAAACCCTGCGCAAGCACAATACACTGATCATATTGTCCACGCAATCTTTGGCCGATCTTGATTTAACTCACTGTACAGAAGCCATATTTGACTGCATAAAAACCAGAATTTACCTGCCAAATCCCGACGCATCTCAAGCAATTTTCAAACCTCGATACGTTGCCGCAGGATTAAACGATACTCAAATAGGATCCATTGCTCAGGCAATACCAAAACGCGATTTATTCATACAAAAACCCGGGCACTTTTCACGCTTCAGGCTGCTGCTTTCACAAGAAGAACTTGATGTTTTCACAAAATCCGGAGCCGCGGCTTTACTTGAACCGGATCAAGACAGAACAACAGACGGGGAAAAAGATGCAGCCTAAAAATCCAGATCCCAAACTTCAAAAAAAATTCCAAAACAGATCGGCTCTTGAAGCAGAAAACCTTATGCGCTCTGAGATCAAAAGGGATCTGCTCCCGCTTAGCTGTGCATTTATCGGCGCCGCTTTCGGCATGATCGCGCTTTTTGGTTATTTGCATGCCTCCTCGCAATTATCCGTGGTGCCTTATGTGATCACCGTCGACAAATCAGGAGCAGTGATAGCCCGTGACGACTTACGAGGAGCAAATACAATCCCGGAACGGGCTTTGGCTTCTGATCTTATCGATTTTATTGAAAATTTCCGGCGAAAAACCTCAGATCAAAATCTGTTTGTAAATTCGGTTCACAAGGTGTTTGCAAGACTCAAAGACGGCAGTCAGGCTTTGGAAGAGGTTCAATGTTTTTACACAGCTCAAAAACAGGATCGCGGTGAAATAAATGCGCAGGTAAACAGTATCCTGCGCGTATCCGACAAAGTATTTCAAATAGATTGGTG
>CABQMD010000296.1 GCA_902465145.1 uncultured Succinatimonas sp.
AACCGTTCCCTCCTGCGGGTCGGCTCGGGACTCTCACCCTATAGTTAATCCGCATACCGCGCACACAAGCTAAAAACGAGCTCACCTGATCTCCTTTTTTAATTGTATTTTCAATAATATTGCATCGAATTATTTTTAACGTTCTTATAAGTCCTGATACTTAGAAACTCATCAATGGTACAATCTTAAAAAAAGTTCAAGTATCAAATCATCTTTGCCGTTATCAGAGTAAAAAGCAAAATTTAACATCGAGGCGGAGGATTTATTCATGGCATCAAGCATTACCTCACTGGGTGTAGCATCTGGCAATGATTTCAGTGGCATAGTGGAACAGCTGGTAACGCTGAAAAAACAATCAGTTACCAGAAATACCACCAAACGTTACAATGCAAATACCATAGAGCTTTCTGGTGTTGCATCCTTAAAAAGTGCCCTGTCAACTTTCCAAAGCACGGTAACCGCTTTTACCGACAACAAAGACAGTGTTTTCAACTCAAAAACAGTTACTACCACTCAAAGTACAAACGCAAACATCTTTACTGTTGAAACCAAAGATGATGCCAGCAATGCCGATTTTCAACTCGGCGTCGTACAATTGGCAAAATCTCAAAAACTTAATCAGAAGTTTTCAACTGGTGACGGCTTTAAAAATTCTTTTGAAGCTGGCAATTTAACCTTTGATTTGGGAAAGGATGAGAACGGAAAGGATCGTTCTTTCACTATCGACGTACATGATGGCGATACCTTAGAATCCATTAGAAAACGCATTAACCAAAATGATTACGGTGTGACGGCTTCCCTGGTAAAAACATCCTCAGGATATTCTTTAAGTCTTGATACCGGGATCACCGGAGATGATGCGTCTCCTATCAGTATTACCGCCTCAGGAAAAGGTGGTGACGGAAAAGATTCACTGTCGATTTTTGAAGCATCGGGAAATGCAGGCAACGACGGAAAAATAGGCTCATGGTCCCAACTGCAAAAAGCACAGGACGCCATCATAACTGTAGACGGCGAACAGGTGCACTCATCCTCAAATACTTTTGATGACGGACAGGTTGCAGGCCTTAAGATCACCGTCAACCAACTCTCTGAAGCAGCTACCGACAATGATTCTGATGTAGTCACCTCAGCGGATAATAAACGGGTAAAAACTTACAACGTTAAAGTAGCTACCGACGCCGATTCTACTGCTGACAAGATCATGAGTTTCGTAAACGGCTATAACAGTCT
The DNA here is from genome assembly GCA_902465145.1 of uncultured Succinatimonas sp. Taxonomy (GTDB): domain Bacteria; phylum Pseudomonadota; class Gammaproteobacteria; order Enterobacterales; family Succinivibrionaceae; genus Succinivibrio. Next base: position 1,234 of record CABQMD010000296.1, read on the forward strand.
CATGACTTCTCTTGATCATCTTAGCAAAAGCAACACTTACACTGACGGTAAAAGCAACGAAGACGGCGGAGATTTGGCAGGAGACTCTTCTGTAACCGGTCTTAAACGCCAGCTTCAGTCTATGATCAGCGGTTTTTCCGACAGTCAAGACGGATTGACCATTTTCGACATGGGCATCAAATTTAATAAAGACGGTACCTTATCGTTTACCAGATCTGATTTTAACGAAGCTTTGGAAAACAATCCCAACGCCGTTTCTACTCTGTTAAATGATAAAGATAAGGGGCTGTTTTCAAAACTTGACTCCTACCTTGATGACTATACCGAAACCTCGGGAATTCTGGATCAGCGTACCGACAACCTGACTAAAGAAAAGAAACGTATCGAAGAACAACAGACCAGAGACAGTGAAACTATAGAGAAATATCAGACCCAACTGACAAAACAATACTCAAATCTTGATACCATGATGTCAAATTATTCTTCTTCATTAAGTTCGTTAAGTTCGGTACTTTCCAATTTAGGTACCAGTTCCTCTAAATAGCAACTAATTACAATTGCATTTCTGTATCCGATTTATGATCGGATATTTTTTTACAAATTGCCCAGAAAAAAAATCCCGGTCAAAGCCGGGAT
>CABQMD010000297.1 GCA_902465145.1 uncultured Succinatimonas sp.
ATATTTTCACTTCAATCTAATCTCAGACACTGCCATCCGTTTTAAACGTAGGCGCACTTATTCCTAAGATACAAGAACCACAGCATTCAAAGTTTCGTTTCTGCTCGAATTTTTCAATTCCAATGATGTCACTCTATAAAAGTTTATAAATTGCAGCAAACCTCAAGCATTTTTACTTCGAGTGTTTTAACCTATTCTTGAACATTGCTTCCAAGAGCGTGCTAACATTCTTTGTCACAATTGCGGTAATCGTGGAAGAAGGTTCGTTACTACACGTAAAGCAAAGTTTCCGATGTTTAAAGGTAAGGAGAAAGCATGCTGGTAAATCTGTTCATTCAAAACTTTCGCTCCATAAGAAGCGGTAGTGTCAGTTTTACCGCTGATCGCGACGATCTGAGCTTAAAAAAAGAACATCGCGGCGACCGTTACAGCGAAATAAGACTTCTGTACCCTGACGCAGCTGACAAAGCTGATCCTTACCGTAAGATTTTGGTGCCGGTAAAAAACATCATCGGCCTTTCTTCTTTTGGAAAAAGTACTTTATTCGACGCATTTAAAACTTTATGTTTCATTGCTACCAAGAAAAAGCCTCTTGCAGATCTCTACGATCCTTGTATTGAGGATCCCAAACTTGAAAAAGCCCCATGCGTACTTGAAGGTACTTTCGATTTAAGCTCTGACAGCTCACCTGATCCTAATAAAGCTCCTGCCGAGCGCTACTTAGTCACTTATCGCATAAGTTTTAATGCTGAAGAAATATTGGAAGAATCCTTTACAGTCCAAGGACATGACGACTTTAGCTACGAACTTAAAAAAGGTAAGTTCGTAAGCTTCCCTACGTTATTTTTCACAAGATTAGATCTTGAGGATCTTGTTTCTGATGATCCGTGCAAAGATGCATATTTGTCCTGCCTGCAAAGGGATGAATCAGGTCAAGTGATACGGCAGACATGCTCTGTTTTACATAAGATCTGCTTGTACGATGAGAGTTCCATGCTCTATGAACTGGTTCAGGAACTGTCCTGGCGTACCTATTTTGTGAATAAAGAGAGCTTCAGCGCCCAAGCAATTATAGATATGCTCAATGCCCATCTTTTCAACGTACATAAATCTGCTGACGAAGAAAAAGCTTTTAATGCTATTTTTTTCAAACTGATTTCAGACGTGCTAAAGGATGTCTCCAATGTCCTTGATCTGCACTGTGAATATCACGAACATTCAACTGCCATCAAAACTATACTGTGTAAACACGCAAGTACGGTACCTGGAAAATTTTACGGACTTGATTTGGCAGACGAAGGAGCCAGTGTCATCTCAGAGCTTGCCATCATAATCAGTTCTTTCCTCGCATTAAAAGAAGGTGGCATAGCCGTGATCGACGATTTCAATGCCTATTTGCCGCCCTTTGCCCAACTGTATCTGCCAAGATTATTCAAACGCGATGACTACAATCTCTACGGAGCGCAGCTCATCATCGTACACCGCGGAGAAAAAGTCATGATCCCAGACGGCAAAGACTGTGCAGACGAAGTCTGCTGTCTGCAACGCTCCCCTGATCAAGGAACTCTTTTAATATCCGGAAAATCGTTATTGCAAAGCAACGCTGTAAAATTTGCCGATAGCTCGCAGCCTAAGCATTTAAAAAACATTTTGGCAAAAGCCGTAAAAGGTGATACTCAAGAGAAAATCACTCCGGTGGCAACACACAGAAAAAAGAATACGGTTACTAATAAAAACAGCAAACAAAAAAACCAAGAAGATGCTTTTTATTTCGAGATCCCTGAAGATTGCTAGGCGGATTCATCTGTTAAGGATCAGTTCGTTATAAGCATTTGCTGTATTAAAAATAAGTATTATGTTTTAGAACT
>CABQMD010000298.1 GCA_902465145.1 uncultured Succinatimonas sp.
ATCAATACCTTCAACTTTGATCCTCAAAATATCGCCGCAACGTATGCCCATACCGAGCAAAGCAAAAATTCCGCCTTTTAAAGATTCAGTACGACCTTTATGCTCGATTTTTATATCAGATGAAAACAAGTTGGCGGTTTTAATGATGGTTCCTGCAGGACGGGCATGAATGCCGTCGCGATCTTTTACGGTGTAATCAAAAGCGATCATGATGGGATTCCTTAAATTTTCAAAATACAGTTTTAACGCTACCTGTATGGTAGAAATTTTAACAAAAACACTACTAATAAAGAAAATTGTACCTAATTCTTTCGGCAATTTTTTAAAGAATTCTTACCGCTTTGCAAAAATACTCTGCCCATCCATCCCATTAAAATCATAAGCAACGCTACGGTCGAAAATATGGTTCCAAATGAAGATACTGTCGCGATCACTCCCAAAAAAGCAGGTCCAGTGAGCACTCCTGCATAAGCCATGGCACTTACGGTCGAAATGGCCTTGGCACTGTTTTTCTCTGCGCGGCGCCCGGTCTCGGAAATAATCACCGGCATGATATTGCCTGCAGCCACCCCCAATGCGGCAAAACTTAAGATCACCAAAGGAGCGTATTTAAAACAAGCCGAGCATAAAAGAGCAATAAAGGCCAACACGGCTCCGCCGCACACCAAACGTTTAGCCCCCAGTTTCATCGTGAGTTTTTCACCGAAAAATCTTACCACGCCGGCAGATCCTTCATAAAACATGAATCCCAATGATGCATATGCCAAGGGAAGAGCGCAATCTGCCGTAAGATAAACCCCGCTCCAGTCATAAACGGCCCCTTCTGCCAATAAAGCAAAAAAGGCCACCATGCCGGCACAAAACAACAGCCAAGGACTTAATTCCGGGTTTTCACTGTTTCCCTCCTTCTGCTCTTTTTGTCCGTGAGTATTTATCAGTACTCCGTAACTTTTGGCAAAAAGCATTACGGCAACAATTCCCGATCCTGACGCTATATATTCTATGTCTGCTCCAGCTTTCATCATCAAGGGATAAACCAAGGTCGCGACAATACATCCTGCGGTATAGACCGCGGTAAACAAACTCAGCAATCTTCTGCCGGTACGTGCTTCAAAATATGTTGCATGGACATTGATAGCCACCTCGTAGACACCGAGAGTTGCTCCCCACAAAAAAGCCAAAGGATAAGTCATCCACCAAGCGATGAAATTGCATGAAAAACCGATGATTGAAACAACGCACAGGGGATAGCATATAAGCATCAGCTTTTTTACCCCGAAGCGTATCACCATCTTTCCTGAAAAAATCATTGAAATCATTGCCCCGAGTCCGAAACACAGCGACATCAGGGCAAAGAGTACGTCTGACATTGCATGCAAAGGTTTTATTACCGGTGCAATGGCAGCCCACGGCGACACCACCATACCTGCGCAAAAGAAAAGCATATAATTGGATTTTAAAGATCTGGTAAATGAATTTGCACCTGCCAAATCATTGCTAACTTGTTCAATCATTTAAGCAATTTTCAAAAATACTAACGTCGCGGCGGCTGTTCTTTTAAGATCCTGTCGATTTCATGCATAACACGTTTATCAGATACCTGACCTTTCACCCCCAATTGCTGAGCAAAATAAGAAACTCTGAGCTCTTCTATCATCCAACGCACATGCATAAGATCTGAAGGGATCAAATCCTTGGGGTAACGACTTTGGGCATTTTTATAATACTCACGCACCTCATCTAAGGTACGAGTCAGCATAAGATCACGGTTTAAATCGCGGGAAAGTTTATCGAAGCGCAACAGTGCCGCTTGGAGATAACGCGACATTTCCTTTAAATGTTCAGGCGCCGTGGCACTGACAAA
>CABQMD010000299.1 GCA_902465145.1 uncultured Succinatimonas sp.
AAAGTCTCCATCACCTCAAGATTCGGGATCCTCACTTCACAGACATTACGTTCTAATCTGCTGTTTTTATTTGCAAAGGTCAGATATCCCGTATATAGCATCAGAGTCCAAAAATCGTCGCTTTGATGGTTACCGAGATCGCAATAACTGAGCGTTTCATTAAGTTGTATACGGATAGTCTTGCCTGCGATCAAATCCTGCATATCATCATTAAACTGTTGATCTCTGCAATTTAAGAACTCTTCAATGATGTCGTTACCGCTTGAGTTGATCCAGTAATTGGGCAAATCAGTGAGATTTTTTTTATGACCATTACAGGATGAAAAATCTGCACAGAAATTGACTACATCCCAAGGACAAACCAAGGCAACACCGCCGAAGTTATATCCGTCGTAATGATCATGTACTTGCCGTGAGTACTTATCAAGGTTGAAATATTCAAGCATCCTGCAGGTTTCATCCTTGGTAAAACCTATGCCGGAGGCATAATTCTTATCTGTATTTAAGACTGAATTTACTGCAAAATTATTGATGCCGGTAAAAATGCTTTCCTTGCTTATCCTAAGACATCCGGTGATCACCGCTTTAAAGACATTCGCATTAGTTTTTAACGCATCTCCTAAAAATGCCCTCAACAAAGCGATCATCTGATCGTAATAACCGTTGCTCCAGGCTTTGGCCAAAGGTACATCATATTCATCGATAAGTACGATCACTTTTATACCGTGATGCTGATACAACCATTGCGTAAGATACCAAAGAGATCCGCTTAAAATATCTGAATTTTCTTCCGCTCTTAAAAAATTTAAATCAAAAAGGCAATCTAAGGTCTTTTTTTGTTCGCCGGTAAGACGGACACTTTCCTTTAAATAAACAAGCTTTTCATTAACATAAGCACAAACAACCTGAGCAAGCTTTTTGTAGGCGGTCTTAAAATCAGGTCCTTCTACTTGTTTTAGACTTAATGAGATCACCGGAAATTTTCCCATGTAGCGATCGCAAAAAGCGTCTTTTACCTTGTCTTCGTCAGGATTTTCACCGCGTTTTAAAATCCAGGTATCAGCAAAGATCTTTTTTGGGAAGGAAAGATCTTCAGGAGTTTTTCGATTCAAATCCAGAAAAGACTCAAACATGCTCATGGTAAGCGTTTTACCAAAATGTCGCGGTCTGGTTATAAGCTGCACAAAAGCTTGGCTGTCGGAAAATACTTTCTTTAAAAGCCTGGTTTTATCTACGTAATAACAGCCGTTTTCAATGAGATCGCTGAAGTTTTCAGTACCTACACCGATTTTCTTTCTCATAATCTACTGCTTATCATGGTGACGATACTTATCGATGCAATTCCCGTCGGAGTCTTTCCAATACATCCATCCGTTACAGGCAGCACCGGTTATGAAACTGGCACAGGCTGAAGGTGAATCTAATACGACATCCTCCAGCAACTTCTCATTCTCTAACAATGCTCGGTTTCTTGCTTTGTCAACATTAGGAGCAAGTCCTTTACCGCTTTCAGTAGCTACATCGCAGCCCTTTAGCAAAATGAATTTGTGATTCTGCTTTTCATAACGCATTTTGCCTTTTAGCGTTCTGTTATCAAGACGTTTTATCTTTCTTGAAAAGGTGTATATACCGTCCGGCAGGCAATCAACAAAAATTTGATCTTCATCATCGCTTTGATCCAGTTCCGTTTCGGAGCCGGAAATAAGATCCAAGCCCAAAACATCAAGCATGGGATAGATTTCATCCAGATAATCGTCACAATTGCTCTGATCATCATCGTTTGCTGTATCTGAATTGGTAGTTTTGGTGGTGTTATAAAATCTCTTAACTTCATTAATTCTTTGATTTAAAGAGTTTTCAAG
>CABQMD010000300.1 GCA_902465145.1 uncultured Succinatimonas sp.
TCGAAAAAAATCTTAATCTCTCCCCGACCTTGGATGTCAAACCTGGATACGTCTTCAATGTTAGCGTTGTAAAGGACATATATTTCAACGCCCCGTGGGGTGATCCTGATTTCTCATCAAATTAACAGGTAAATTTATGAAGATAAAAATCAAGCAGTTAATATTACTTTTTCTTGCCTTACCACTTTGCTGTCTTGCAGATACCAACGATACGAGACTGCTGCAGGATATTTCAGGCAAATTAAACGCCCAGCTTGACACCTTAAGATCATGGTCTCAGGAAAATAATGCTCACGCCCGCGATCTTTTAAACAAAACCAATGCGGCAAAAGATCTGGCCATAAGAGATCACCTAAAACCGGATCCCAGTACCTGGGCGGAGGTGGATGCTCTTAATGAAAAATCTTTGGGACTTTTGCATGCATCCTCGGCTTTATGGCAAAGCTACGGCAATTTCAACGCTTATTTAGCCTCATTCAACCGCGCCGAGGCTTGGAGTCAGTGTGCAGCGCAAAAAAACAGGTGCTCATTTAAGGATGCCATAGTCAAACTCGACAGCCGCTCGGTTGAATATGCCACCCAGGCAGTACAGGCTGCAGAGATCTCGCAACAGGCCATCTCAGAGCAGATCAGAAAACTTGAATCTTTTGCTTTTCAAGCCCGTTCATCAGAAGGCTTAAGTTCCGGAATAGATGCTTTGTCAAAAGTGAATGCTGCGTCGGCAGCCTCCTTGGTTGACCTTACCAACGGCATCAATACCATGCTTAAAATTCAGGCTCACGAAGCCGCCAGTGCCCATACTTTGGCTCTTGCACAGGAAGAAGGATCAAAACAGATCCTGCAAGGCGGGACTGTTGCCCGTTCTCCTCACTTTAACCTGAGGATTTCTGATCATGTGCATTAAACTTTTTAAATTATCGCTGTTATTAGTGTTATCTGCTGTTTCACTAAAAGTTACCGCTCAAAATCTGTCACATGCTAAATTACGTGACAAACGCTTTTATTTCAGGAGCCGGAGTCTATGCAGCACCGATCAAGGCAGCAGCAGAAAGACTGTTTTGGCTTTTATTGGGGATCGCCGTAGTAACAAACGGCATACGTATGGCAACCAAACAAGAAGAGATCTCTTCTTTTTTTGCCATTTTCGTAAGACTCACCCTGCTTACCGGCATGTTTTACTATCTCCTGTCACACGGCAGTGAAATAGGAGCCAGCATAGTAGACTCTTTGGCATCCATAACCGATACCCGTAACGTCGGCCCCTCGGAAATGCTGGATATAACCTTCAATACCGGCAGAGCGCTTAATAAAGCAGTAAGCAACGGAGTATCAGGTATTGCTACATCAATTACCGTTCATGCGATGATCCTAATTTTTAATATCGTTATGTTTCTTGTTACCATCAGATATATAACGCTTTATCTTACGGCATACATTTTTTGCATATGCGGCGTATTTGTTTTAGGATTCGGTGCCTTCAGCTATACCCGCGAACTGGCCGTGAATTTTTTACGAACTGTATTTGCACTGGCTCTGGAACTTATGACCATGATCCTTGTATGTAATGCGGGGTTCGGAGTTTTGGAAAATCTCACCTATGCTGTTGAGCAATTGGATCACGTGATCACTCTGCAGGATACCGGAATTGTACTGTTCACTGCTCTTTTTATCCATGCGTTAAGCGTAGGCTTGCCAAGTATAGTAGGTTCGCTCTTAAGCTCACATCCAGGAGCAGGTTCTTTATCTTTTTCCATCCCGGGTATACCAAACCTGTTTAGACGAATTCGCTGATTCCGTTCCCTATGTATGCAAGAGGTCCCCCTATTTATCTAAGGTCGGATCTTAGAATATGACCTCTTG
>CABQMD010000301.1 GCA_902465145.1 uncultured Succinatimonas sp.
ACCGACGACATCCGTCATCGATCAGTAAATTTAGGTTGAAAAGTTGCAGTAACTGTCAGCACTGTAATACCAGCACCAACTGTCTCCATTTTTCATAAGCAGTTTGCTCATGACATCGTCTACATTTGTTATGTACGCCTTACCGTCCGGTAAGTTTGATCACTTGGATCCTGAGATTGCCTACATATCCGAATTTTCCGCCTCTAATGTATAGGAAGCTCGGCTCTGGGCACACATTTACTAAGCAAATACCTTCTTCAAATGCTCTTCCCAGCTTTGCATATATTCTTCAAAATGGGGATCCTTCATCACATCATTACAGATGAAAGAAGGCAAAGGCTTCATGCCGATAAATTGGTTTAATTTGTGAAAATGCAACAGCACTCCGTCGGGTCCCTGCTCTTCAAAAAACTCCCCCTTCTCCGTAAAGGCCTCCAAGGGCGCATTCCATGTAGTAGAAATGAGATAATACTTTGAAGTTAATTTGCCGCCGGTACCGTAATTATGCTTAGGATCACTGCGATGTCTGCCGTCGCTTTCTAAAAACTGCGCGCCGCCTGCAGAAAAGACTAAGTCCACGTATTTTTTAACGTACCAAGGTTCTCCCATCCACCAACCTGGAAATTGCCAAATCACGGCATCCGCCCACAAAAACTTAAGCACTTCTTCTTTGACATCGTAAGGCTCTGAGGCATTGGTAAATACACATTCCTTGCCCAGTTCCTGCAAAATTTTCAGCGCTTTTTTACACAGAGCATCGTTAAGCTGTCCTTTTGAATGACCAAATTCCGATCCTCCGGACACGATCAGCACTTTATTAATTTCACTCATGTTCACATCTGATCCTATGCTACAGTCCAACGGTGTCAAAGTACTCTTTTAAATTCGCCTTACCGATTTTTTGAAGAGTTTTGGGATCCCGTCCGCCTACTTTTTTTCCGTCAATTTCATTTACAGCCTGAGCAAAATCAGACGATGAGGTAATGATCACTTCATCGGCATCGAACATTTCCTCAAGCGTAAAAGCTCTTTCTATCACCGGTACGCTCTCACGGTAACAAGCCTGAATAAGATGGGTCTTGCCTATGCCGCGCAGAATAAAGCGATCATTAGGATGAGAAATGAATTCACCGTCTTTTAAGATGCTCACGTTTGAGTGAGCGCATTCGGTAACCACTCCGTCACGGTGCAGAATGGCTTCAAATACTCCTACCTTCATGGCTTTCTGATATGCCATTACCGAAGGAATAAGATTCAAAGTCTTGATATTGCAAAGTTCAAAGCGGTTATCACGCACGGTAATGGCTTTTACAGGAGCAGGAAGTTCTTTTTCTATATCCGGGAAAGGACGTACGAAAGCGGAGATCTTCCCCTGCATATCGTCGGCATAGGCATGATCACGCCAAGCTATGCCGCGCGATACCTGCCAGTAAACAAAATGAGTGGTACCTTCTACTTTTGACACCATGTCGGCAAGCAGCGCTTCAAGCTCATCTTTGCTCAATGGGATCTTAATATCCAAAGCTGCGGCACTTGAATAAAAGCGGTCCAAATGTTCACGCACCAGGTAAACTTTGCCGTTACCTGCAATAGTTGCATCGTAAACACCGTCTCCGAAACAATGAGTTCTGTCATCAAACGGGACAAAAAGTTCAGAAGATGATCCCATTTTTCCGTCGTAATAAGCTATTTCCTGCATGAACGTTACTCCTTCAAATTAACTTCATTGTACCCTGTCTTTTCGGCAATGATACCTAACAAAAAGGCAGATCGTTTTAAGATCTGCCCTTTTATTGATTTTTTACTTTATTACAATCAGTTAAGTTTAAAGAAAGCCAGTTCTTCCTTAACACTC
>CABQMD010000302.1 GCA_902465145.1 uncultured Succinatimonas sp.
AATAAGGTAATTTTAAAGACATTCTGTTAAATTTTGATTGTCTTGTCGGCTGGACAGAAAATTATGCGAATAATACGTTTAATTTTTTTAAGTTTGCTGTATATTGTTTTGCATAAATGGTTGACCGTGTGACGGTCTACGTATTTTTTTTATTGCAGGACGGCATAAAAGCCGCGATTTGTGATCGGCAAATGTAATGCTGTGCTTGTGTAAAAAATTTTGAGCTGAATTCATAGGATTAACAGTTTTTTTATGAAGACAAGTTTTAATCTTATGAAAAATGTCAGATTTACAATAAGGCAAGACAACGCTTATGGGTATTAATGCTTTTGCAGAAGAAGATCCTCAAAAAGAGCTTTCTCTTTCAGGAGCTAATAAGTGGAATCAGTTGAGACGTTTGGAATTTATCGATTTCAGATTGGGTATCGACGGAAAAATAAATCGCAAAGATCTTGTGCAGTTTTTCAGTATTTCGGTTCCGCAGGCGTCTTTGGATATATCCAAATATCATTCCATGCTTCAAGATTCGGTTCCTCCGCGCAAGAACCTTATTTATGACAGACATCTTAAAGTTTATCTCAAAGCCCCTGATTACAAACCGTTGTTCCCGGACGTTTGTTCTCCTGAAAGTTATTTAAACGATCTGTTTTTGGCAGCACGCGGAGAATTGGTTGAGAGCCGCAATTTCTTCGGGTTTGTGCCCACGGTGGGGTTGGCCGCTTTTAATCCGCCGCGTCGCAATATCAGAGCTGAAGTTTTGTATAACGTGCTTGAAGCCATAAGAACGCGCAGAGCCGTACATATTACTTATATGTCAGTATCAGAGGCTAATAATCAGGATCGTCTGGTCGCTCCGCACGGACTTGCCTATGACGGCATGCGCTGGCATGTGCGCGCTTATTGTTACGATGTACACGAATTTCGTGATTATGTGCTTTCGCGCATTGTTCAGTGTGCCGTTCCCAAAACCCCGGCTCCTAATGATCGTTATCCTGATCCTATTGGCAACGGTTTTAAGGAAGTGGGCACATCGTCTCGTGATGATAAGGATTGGAATGAGCTTGTTGATTTGGTATTAAAAGCCAATCCTCAGTTACCAGAAGCAGCAAGACGTGCCGTCGAATTTGATTACGGCATAGAAAAGGACGGAACGGTAACCTATACCTGCAGACGTGCTTTGCTGTTTTATGCTCTCTATTATCTGCGTCTTACTAAAGATGATGAAAAATTGCCGGCCAAAGAACGCCTGCTGGTTTTGGATAACGAGGCCGAAATCAATCGTCGCTTAGCAGGCGGTAATTAAACTTAAAACCGTTTTTATTCACAGCCCCGGCAAGTTTGGCCGGGGATTTTTTTTATGTGATACCATAATAAAAACAGGGATCTAGAAGATATCAAAGGATCGCCATGAACAAGAAGACAGTCTGGTCATTTATTTTTCTGATGACGGCGGCATATGCAAATGTTTTTGCGCAGGATGATACAGAAAAAAAATTCAGTGCTGAGCAAGCACGGGAAATAGAGCGTATAGCCTCTGATTATTTTGTTGCACACCCTGAGATCCTAGTAAAAGCCATGCAAAAACTTGAACAGGATCAGGCTAAGTTACATGAAAAACAGGTAAGTGAGAGCGGTGAATTTTATCGTCGTGACGAGTCGACTCCCAAAATAGGCGATGCTTCAAAACGTCATTATCTGGTTGAGTTTTTTGATTACAACTGCGGTTACTGCAAAGTCATGGAACCCGTACTTAAAAAATTATCCAAGGATGAAAAAATCTCGCTGCAAATTGTCTATGTCAATATTCCCATCATAGGAAAAAACTCGGC
>CABQMD010000303.1 GCA_902465145.1 uncultured Succinatimonas sp.
CGTATCTCAGCACGGCTCGTAAGCACGGCATTGATGCTTTTACTGCATTGACCGCTGCCTTCGACGGTCATGCTGAAATCATTCTTGATCAGGGTTCTGAATAGTTACAAATTTTTGATTATGAATTTCCCTTTTCATGCGATTTTTAAGATCAAACAGAACTGTTTTTTCAACGTGGTTAACTACCGTCGTTTGACAATTTTTATTTATAAAGATGGCGAAAAATTAACACAAAAACTGACAACTTTTTAATGCCGATAACAAGCATCAAACTTGTCTAGCTTAAAGTTCTGTTATTTCTTTGCGTTTATGTCGTCTGGGTCTTCGGCTAATACACATGATATTACCGCATACAAGCTTTTCTCCCTTTGAATTTTTTTTAACAAACATCAACGGAAAAGAACATTTAGGACAAACCTGCTCTATTGGTTTTCCAGGCACCGTATAAGTACAATCAGGATAGTTGGTACAGGCATAGAACATTCGTCCTGTCTTGGTGAAACGTTGCGTCATTTCTCCTTTGCCGCATAAAGGACATTTGATCTTAGAATTGTCGTGTCCTGTGTACGTGTAATCACACTCAGGATAACGTGTACAACCGACAAATAATCCGTACCGTCCCCGTTTTAGAGCAACCAAAGCCCCGCATTTTGGGCAATGATCGCTCATTGGTAAAACAATCTCTACACTGCGACGTCGTCCCACCGGCTGCATAAAAGCGCATGTCGGGTAATCAGAACACCCTAAAAAATCACCGCGTTCAGAATGTCTCAATACCAACGGCTCACCGCATTGCGGACAAGGATCTCCCTCTTGTAATGAGTCTTCTTCAGTAACTTCCGTACTTTGTAACATTTATTGATTTTTTATCAACAAAAAAGCCCTTTACCGTAAAAGTAAGGGCCTTTTTTCAAAAAGAATTATTTTATTCGCCTAAGGAATTGATAGCATCCCACAAAGTGGCATCAGGATTTGCTTTGCAGAAAGAACCTAATTTCGTTCCGAGTTCTTCAATGTAGGCATCGTCCATCACGGTATTGTCAGTAGCTGCGGAAAGATAACCATCAATCCACATCAACAACGAAGGCATAAAAGAACCGCTCTGTAAAAACTCAGAGCATTTGATTTGAGCTATATCCTGATCTTCAGCCTGAACCGCACCAGCGGATAATGTCATGACAAGAGCGGCAGTAGCAGCAACAATAAATTTTTTCATAAAGAAACTCCGTTGTTGTTTTATTCCATTGCTTCAGCAGCTTCAAGAATAGGCGTATCCGGATTTTGCGAACAATAAGAAGCCATATGTAGGCTCAGTTTTTCCATCCACTCGTCGCTTAATACCGTATTGTCACTTTTTTGAGAAGCATATCCATCCAACCACATAAGGATCATCCCCATGTGATCCTTATCTTGAATAAATTCGCTACATTTGATTTGTGCAATATCCTGTTCTTCGGCCTGTACAACGCCCATACCGCAAGACATTGCCGAGGCAAGAGCCGCAATTATTAAGATTCATTTCATATCGATCCCTCGAAGTGAAAGTTATTGAGGATGATTTTTTAAGAGCAGTTTACATGCACAAATTTCTGTCGTCTGACTTGTATTTGACATTCACCGTCTCTGTAGCCAGTCTGACACATTTCTTTACGTCTGAAGGTATATCAAACCTTATATTTATCAGCCTGAAAACGAAATTTTTAACACTGGCGTTAATAGAGTACATCTGTTAACAAACAGTTTTCATCTATTACAAGTAATTTCTTAACAAATTCGTGAAACACTTCTCAAACTTCTTTCAATAGTGAACAAATCATCACCA
>CABQMD010000304.1 GCA_902465145.1 uncultured Succinatimonas sp.
GCAGATTCAGCATGCGCTAAATTCTGACATCGTGATGCAGTTTGACGAATGCATTGCACTGCCTGCTCCACGAGATGAAATGAAGCGTGCCATGGAGTTGTCCTTGCGTTGGGCTCGTCGCTGTCGGGATGAGTTTACGCGTCTTGAAAATCACAATGCCCTGTTCGGCATTATTCAGGGCGGTACCGACAAATCTTTACGCGAGGCTTCATTGCGCGGTTTGACCGATATAGGTTTTGACGGTTATGCCATCGGCGGTTTGGCCGTGGGCGAGCCTAAAAAAGATATGTACGGTGAACTTGACCATATCACCCCGATGATGCCTGATGATCACCCCAGATATCTTATGGGAGTCGGAACACCCATGGATATACTGCAGGGTGTATTAAACGGCGTGGACATGTTCGATTGCGTGATGCCTTCGCGCAATGCCCGCAACGGTCATCTCTTTACTACTCAGGGAGTGGTAAGAATAAGAAATGCCCGCTATGCAACGGATACTTCGCCGTTGGATCCTAATTGCGGTTGCTATACCTGCCGTAATTATTCAAAGGCTTATTTGCACCATTTGGACAAGTGCAACGAGATCCTAGGAGCGCATCTTAATACCCTGCATAATCTTTGGTTCTATGAGCATTTCATGGCAGACATACGCAAGGCCATTGAAGAGGATCGCCTAGAGCAGTTTGCAGAAGATTTTTACAAAGTTTGGGGAAGCCCCGAAGCCTGATCTCAGTTGACGTTTTTTTCTGAATAATGAGAGGGGATCCTTAATGATTGTTGGGGATCCTCAAAAATGTTTCGACAGCAGTGTGCTGAAAACAGATCATGAATAAGGCTTTACTGGGACGTAAAACTTCAGATTTATCGTGCAACTGAACAATAACAGGAAGATAAAAGATGGTGCGCCTTAGTGGACTCGAACCACCGACCCCCACCATGTCAAGGTGATGCTCTAACCAAGCTGAGCTAAAGGCGCATCGGACAACGGCGGATATTCTAACAGCAAAATCTGCTTTTGCAAGAAATTTTTGCATTAAGAAAGTAAGACGAAAAAAATACCGTTTTAAAAGTCAAAAGCGTTTAATCTTTTTTGAGAGTGTATAATCGTCACCGTTTCAGGCCGCCGCACAAGGACCCGGGTTGTAAGCGAAGGTTTAGTTGCGGAGGGTGAAATTCAAGTCTATTTTCAACAGAGGCCCGTGGATGCGCCGTATGCATCGGGGTTTTTATATTTATGCCAAAAATTACTCTTCCTAACGGTGACGTTAAATCTTTTGACCGTCCGGTATCCATCCTTGAAATTGCTCAGAGCATAGGACCGGGATTAGCCCGTAACTGTGTTGCCGGCAAAATTGACGGAGTATCTCACGATGCATGTGATCTCGTGGATCACGATGCTGCAGTTACTATCATTACTCCTAAAGATAAGGAAGGCATCGAGATCATTCGTCACTCCTGCGCCCATCTTTTAGGCCACGCTTTAAAACAACTTTGGCCTGACACCAAGATGGCAATCGGTCCTGTGATCGACAACGGTTTCTACTATGACGTCGATACTGATCACAAGTTCACGGCAGAAGATCTCGAAGCTTTGGACAAGCGCATGCATGAACTTGCCAAGACCGATTATCAGGTGGTTAAGGAAGTCTGCGACTGGGAGCAGTCTCACAAGATCTTTGAAGAGCGCAAGGAAAACTACAAACTTGCGATTTTGGACGAGAACATTCCGCGTGACGACAAGAGCATCGGCATCTATCATCACAACGAATACATCGATATGTGCCGCGGACCTCACGTACCGCATATGGGTTTTTGCCA
>CABQMD010000305.1 GCA_902465145.1 uncultured Succinatimonas sp.
AAAGTTTTCCGTCCTTACCGACAAACGAGGTGGTATTGGTGGAGAAAAGTCTGGTACAACCTTCTTTTTGAGAAGGAGAAGTACGCTTGATGCGTCTCCATTCAGGCCAAGTATTGAATACGTCGATTTTTTCAGGAAGTTCGTCGTGGTAATCAAGCTGAGTTACGCATTTTGCTCCTTTGCGTATGGCCGTGCCGATGCAGTCTGAAGCAGTCTCGCCGCCGCCTATTACCACCACATTCTTTCCTGCAACGTCGATCTGATTTTCCTTGGCACCCTGAATTTCAAGATTCTGAGCAATGAGAAAATCTAAGGCGTAATGAACGCCGGAGAGCTCGCGACCTGGGATCTTGAGATCGCGCGGCACCTCGGATCCAGGGCATAGTACTACGGCACTGTATTTTTCCAAAAGTTCTTTTCCGCTGATGCTTTCTTTGGCGTTGCAGAATACACCGTTGCTTTGGTTTTCAGGTGATCCCACCAAAACTCCGGTTTTGAAGGTTATGCCTTCTGACTCCATTACGCTAAGACGTCTGTCGAGGATCTCTTTGGGCAGTTTAAAATCGGGAATACCGTAACGCAAAAGTCCGCCGGCTTTGTCGTTTTTCTCGTACACTGTTACGTTATGACCGCGTTGAGACAGAGCCTGAGCGCAGGATAAAGCTGCAGGACCGGATCCTACGATGGCAACTTTTTTGAAGCTGCGATGAGTCGAAGGTTCTGCATGGATAAGGCCGTGCTCAAAGGCATATTCAGCGATCTTACGCTCCACCGATTTAATGCCCACAGCTTCACGATGAATGCTCAGCGTACAGCCTTCTTCGCATAGAGCGGGGCAGAGCCTGCCGGTGAACTCGGGAAAGCTGTTGGTACTTTGCAATACGTTCAGAGCTTTGCGGTATTCTCCGCGGCAGACAAAATCGTTGAAATCCGGAATGCTGTTGTGCAGGGGACACTGATGCATGCAAAAAGGAGTGCCGCAGTCCATGCAACGTCCTGCTTGGATCATCGCATCATGATCAGAAAGTGTTGAATAGTATTCCTTAAAATTCAAAATGCGCTCGGCTACCGGGGTGATGCCGGGCTCAATGCGTTCGTAATCGAGAAAACCTCTTTCAAATCCCATTTTATTTAGTCTCCTGCATTGCTTGAAGAGCGTGATAATACTCAGAGGGAAGACCTTCACGAAACGGACAAGCTCTGAGTCGAAGTTTTTAAGAATATGCTCGGCAATCGGGCTTGCAGTAAGTTCGAAATGTTTTTGGAGCAATTCTTTGATGATCTTCTCATCGCTTAATCCCTCATGCAGAGGCACGCGCGGATCGGCAGCGGCGGCAGGAACCACGTTTGAAATTAAGAAATTCTCGTTGGCAAGGCGTGAACGGAAGGTGTTGTCCTCGTCGTAGACGTAGGCTATGCCGCCTGACATGCCGGCACCGAAATTGCGTCCGGTACGCCCAAGGATAAGTATGGTACCTCCGGTCATGTACTCACATCCGTGATCACCTACTCCTTCGCATACGGCAGAAGCTCCCGAGTTTCTTACGCCGAAGCGCTCTCCGGTAACGCCTGAGAGATAGACCTCTCCTGTGGTGGCACCGTAAAGGCAGGTATTGCCTGCGATGATATTGGCACGGCGATCGCCTGAGAATACTTCGTAAGGAGAAACGGCGATGATGCCGCCTGATAAGCCCTTGCCCACGTAGTCGTTGGCCTCACCGATAAGTTTTAAGGTTACGCCTTTCTTTAAGAATGCACCGAGAGACTGACCTGCGGTACCGCGCAACTTCAAAGTGATGAAGTTGTCATCAAAACTCTT
>CABQMD010000306.1 GCA_902465145.1 uncultured Succinatimonas sp.
TCTTTTACGAATACCTTGCTCAGGTTATTCAGCCGTCTTTTTAATACCAGCCAAATAAAGATTAATTTTGATTCATGGCAGCTATTTCATCCATTTCTTTATCTGTCAATAAAAAATCGAATAGAGATAAGTTATTTATCAATCGTTCCTTGTGTACTGACTTGGGGATCACCGCTATGCCTTTTTGGAGTAGATATCGCAAGGCTATTTGTGACGTCGATTTACCGTGTTTTGAGGCAATGCTTTTTAATATTGGTTCGTCAAAAATATCCCTGCGCCCTTTAGTAAAAGATCCCCAGGATTGCATCTTGGTTCCGTTTTTCTGCAAAATGCTCTGCAGATTCAACCTGATCGATTGCGGGGATTATTCCGCAGTTTTGGATGAAGTCCGAATATGCTTTTTTATGAAAATTTGAAACACCGACCGCGCGAATTTTCCCTGTCCTGAAGAGTTCTTTAAGAACTTCATACATTTCCAAAGCGTTAGCATAAGGTTCATGAATACAGATCTACATAATCAGAGCTCAAGTCATTCAATGATTTTTCAACAGCATGTTTTATTTCTTGGTAACTGTGACAATTACGGTACAACTTTGTCGTAATGAAAACATCCTTTCTGGGCAAACCGCTTGCTAACAAGGCCTTACCGACAATATCCTCATTTTCGTACATCTGTGCGGTATCGATAAGCCGGTAACCGCACTCCAAAACAGTCAGAATATTGTATAAGCCGTCACGACCGCGCACATTCCATGATCCCAATCCGATCATGGACATGCGTATGCCGTTATTTAAAGTAAGATATTCCCAAACAACGAAAATTAACCGTAAAAACAAACGGAAAGCTCTGTAGCCTTCCGCTTTGTTTTTTATTAGGAAACATTACTGATCATTAATGCGTTCCCTTTACTTCATAACCAGCCTCTGTAACTGCATTGACAAGCGAAGTTTCATCAATTTTATCCTCAAAACTTACCACGGCATTTTTTCGTTCAAGTGAAACTTCGACACTCACGACACCGGAAACTGCCTGCAAGGCTTTGGTAACAGCCGCAACACAATGTTTGCACGACATCCCGTCTATATCCAAAACGATACTACTCATTACTGTCTCCTTTTTATCCTGAACTGCATCAATTTTAATCTTAGTAAGGCGCAAAGCATTAAGTCCTACACATATACTTGAAAGACTCATCATGACGGCTCCTGCAATAGGCGTCAAATGCCACCCCCAAGCAAAAAATACACCGGCTGCCACCGGAATGAAGATCAAATTGTAAATAAAAGCCCAAAAGAGGTTTTCTTTGATCACTTTCATGGTACGACGTGCCAAGATCGTGGCATTTACCGCATCTATAAGATTCCCCCGCAACAACACTACCGAGCATGAGGAAACGGCAATATCAGATGTACCGGCCAAACCTATTCCCGTATCAGCAGTAGCCAAAGCGACGCTGTCATTGACTCCGTCCCCTATCATCACCACGTTTTCACCGTGTTGCTGCAAATCTTTAATGATCTCCGCTTTATCATCAGGCATTAATTCGGCACGATAATTAGCTATTCCAAGTTCCGATGCCGTACTTTGTGCTACCTTTTCACTGTCTCCGGTAAGCATCAGTGTTTTAATACCTAGGGCATTCAACTCATGTATCGTTTTTTTGGATGACAATTTGATTTCATCCGAAACTGCCAAAACAGCTGCCGTTTTGTTTTCCGTAAGCACGTACAATACCGTAGCTCCGGCATTTTCATGTACTGCGGCAAACGCTTTTTGCTCCTTAGAAACAAAAGCCTTCTTCATCTCCAAAAGCTT
>CABQMD010000307.1 GCA_902465145.1 uncultured Succinatimonas sp.
GCTGTCTGAGGCCAAATGGCAGACAATTGACACAAAGATCATGGTCGGAGTTAAGAAGCGACGCGGGGTAACAGCCAAAAACTTGCGTATGACCACGTTGACAAAACCTGAACCTTCGGCAATACCTATGCCCAAAGTGGCGACTATGGTGATCCCCAAAGGAGGGAAGCCCATAAAATTCTTCACGGAACTTACCACCAGCAACAATAAGTTGTCGGCAGAGAGCATGTTGATGATCTTGATCTGCTCTTTGGTATTAGGATTTACGTAATCAAAATCAAAGAAAGACAATACGAAAGATAGCCCGAGTGCGATGATCAGGGCATAAATAAAAAGCATGGTAATGTGAGGAAGACGGTTTCCGAGCCGTTCGATCACATCCAAGAAGCGGTTAAGCAGACTTATTTTGCCTGTACGCTCCTGAGTAATATCAGACATTATTTTCTCCGGCGTAAATTCAGGGCTATTTATTGCCCTTTCAAAAACGCCGTATTTTATCGCATTTCTTAAGACTTGTCAGTTCTAAGACAGTATGACTTTTTCAAGCTAGATCTATCGATTCAAGCGCACTGCTCAAATGCTCCTGCATATAACGTTTGGCGTTTTGAGGATCGGCATTGCGCAAAGCCTCCAAAATCCTGCCGTGATGATAAATGCCGGTATCATACCCGAATGCAACGTTCATCTGCTCATTGGTACGTTTTGAAACGCTGATCACATCATCAAAAGAAAAAGCTAAAAGCTCGTTTCCGCACGAGGAAGCGATCCGACTGTGAAAAAGCAGATCGGCATCTACGAAAGTCTGCATGTCATTGATACTTTGTTGCATTTTCAAATAAAGATGAGCCAACTCTTCAACCAGCAAAGACAACTGCCCGTTTTCAAGCATCGCGCAACATTCGGCGGCATACGGCTCGATCAGCAGACGAAAACGTAAAACCTTAGCAATATCCACATAATCGCGGTATTGCAAAAAATCTATCTTGGAGAAGCGATTAGATACGTCATTGCTTTGCAAAACGGAGCCTATGCCCTGCTCGGTATGCAAAATTCCCAAAGCGGCAAATTTGCTTAAAGCCGATCTAAGCGAAGAACGGCTTACAGACAAAGTTTCGCAAAGTTTAGCTTCGGAGGGAATGAGCTGACCGATTTTCCAAGCCCCGCTTTCTATCTGTAAGGTCAGATATGCAGTGATCTCTTCGCTAATAGAGTTCTTTTTTATGATCATATGCACCTCTGAAGTGCTCAGAAAATGTTTGCATTCAGAACGAAGCAAAGAAAAGCATTAACTGAAATTTCAGATATCTTAAAGCATGTGAATCAAGTAAAACACGATCTGAGAAACAAAAAGCACAAAGAAGGCGGCGAGAATGTCATCGAGCATGACGCCCGTGGCGCCTTTAATCTTTTTGTCAGCCCAGGAGACAGGGAAAGGCTTTATGATGTCAAAGAGCCTGAAAAGGACGAAGGCTAGTAAACACCATCTGAAATCCTGAGGGTAAAAGAGCACGGAGATAAACATTCCTGCAAATTCATCAGCGACAATGCAGCTGTTGTCATGCATACCCAAGGCAGCTTCGGCTTTGGCACAGGCAAAGGTGGCAAGTACACAAAAACAGAGTATAAAAAAAACGCTGACGTACCAAGGGAGATAGACTAAAACAGCACAAATCGGCAAAGCGGCAAGTGAGCCGAAAGTACCGGGAGCCTTGGGCATAAGTCCAGAGCCGAAACCAACTGCCAAAAGGTGCCATGGATTTTTGAGATTAAGCCTGTACAAAGGTGCTGTGTCGTGTTTG
>CABQMD010000308.1 GCA_902465145.1 uncultured Succinatimonas sp.
AAAACTTTCATCGTGTATACACCTTTCTTATTTTATTTTTAAAGCTGAATAAATTTTAATTTGTTAAACTTTTTGAAGCTGATTTAAAATCACCGTATTATTAATAGCGAGCTTTTTATAAATAATTTCCCCTGCCCCGCCCTGTTTTCTATCAACATCCAAAAATAAAGTGCTATTCAATCAAAGTCTTAAACATGCGATAATACAGCAATATTTCAGGCTTAGTGCCTTTTGGGGGAAAGCATGCTTTACTTTACATCGGATCTGCATTTCGGTCATGCCAAGATCATTAAAGACTGCAAACGACCGTTCAGTTCTGTTGAAGAAATGAACGAACTGCTTATCCAATATTGGAACGACACAGTAAAGCCTCAGGACGATGTTTATATTTTGGGCGACTTTGCTTTAAAGCTTTCTCTTGAAGAAACCCATGCTCTTTTTGAAAGATTGTGCGGCCACCTGCACTTGATCTTCGGCAACCATGATCACGAGATCACCAGACACCGCTATTTTTTCCGTGACGTCTTAGAATCGATGCATTCTCTGTCTACCTTGCGCATTATGGGAGACAAACGACTGATCCTCTGCCATTATCCGCTGATGTTTTGGTGCGGAGATTACGAAGATCGTTTTATTCATCTTTACGGGCACATTCATAACAATGCTCAGGACAACATCTGGGCATCCTACCTGCGCAACGCCTGCAACGTCGGCGTCGACGTAAACAATTATCATCCGGTTTCCTTGGATGAAATTCTGGAAAAAATCAAAGAGCACAATGCTCAATTACCGCTTGATCAGTGTATTAATCCTCCGCTAAATATGCGTAACGGCAAGCTCAGATTGAACGTATGCCGCAGTGATCTTCCCGTTGCCAATGACGAAGTCTTGTCTCCGCACAAAGATTGAAAAAAAACAGATTGATACAAAAAACAACTTAATAATCATTTAATTAGCCAAAATCAGCCTGAACACGGGTTATCAGAGCAAAAAAGGTGTATGCTGTTTTGGTTTTCTGTCTTACATACATTATTAAGAATGTTTTTTAGGTTAAATGGTATGTCAAATTTTTCTTCCCAAACGAAGGGATCCTCATGGGCAACTGCCGACAGAGTTGCCAAAATGCAGTTTGAATGCGGTCTTAACCCTTTTCTCAAAGCCTCAGATCCGGCCTGCTCCATTCACACGCCGAATTTCTTTATCAAAAATTTCGGACTCATTCACCGCTCCATACGTTACAACGTATCATTAAAACCTTACAGCGATGAATGGAAACGCTCTGAACTGCGCCTTACTGCGCAGATCACCCATTACAAACAGCAAACTAGGCTTTTCCATAATTGCTGTGCCCGCGCGCTGTGCAGAAATTTTGCCGGAATAATCATTAAAACACCGGATCTTGCTGCTCTGCACCGCGATCACGGATCCATCATCACCGATTACGATTTCTTACACTTTTTCAGGGTGCTTGAAGACACAGCGCAAGAATACGGTACGATCTTAAAATTCAATAATAAACAGGGAATTGAAATTCCGCGCCCTAAAGAATTGCCGATCTTCCTTTAATTTCTGTCAGCCGTACGATGATATGCCTTACTTAGGTTCATGCCGTAACGTCGATATGTTTTGATGTTCATATTACGGTATGACTTGGCAAGCGCTCTTAGATTGTCTGCAGAAATGCAGGATCCGGTATATGCCCCCTGTGTTCCGTTTAACGTAGCGAATACCGTCTCGATAAGGGACTGATATTCCGATACGGATTGATTTAAAGCCTCGTCATCGCTTGGA
>CABQMD010000309.1 GCA_902465145.1 uncultured Succinatimonas sp.
CGGCGTCACTCTCTTTGGCATCATCATGCTTACTGCCTGTTTGAATCTGCTCATCACTTCTGCTACTTCAAAGTGGGCCATTCTTTCTACCGTATTCGTGCCCATGCTCATGATGCTCGGGATCTCTCCTGAACTTACTCAAGCAGCATTCCGCGTCTCGGATTCTGCAGTGAACGTGTGTACTCCGCTGTTCCCTTTCTATCCTTTGCTTATATCTTACTGTCAGCGTTATTGCAGCAAAGCAGGTATAGGAACTCTCTCTTCGATGATGTTGCCTTATACTTTTGCATTGCTTATCGTACTTACCGTAGTACTTTACGTCTACTGGTTCGTCGGCATTCCTTTGGGATTCCACTCAGGATTTGACTATCCGTCAACCATGTTCCAGCAGTAATTTTGTCAGGCCGGTTATCCGGCCTTTTTATTGATTAGTAATTAAAATGATCCCGGAGGAAATCCGGGGACGGAGAAATGAATGAACAAACGTGATGAATTGGTCAAACGTTTTTTACGTTATGCAGGTATTCCTTCGCAATCTGATGCATCTGTAGATGAGGTTCCGTCAACAGAAGGACAGCGTCGTTACGCAGAGCTTCTGGCTTCAGAATTAAAAGAACTGGGACTTTGCGAGATCAGCATTGATGAGCATGCGGCCGTATATGCAACTTTAAAAGGCAATGCAGAAAAAGCTCCCTGCGTAGGCTTTGTATCTCACCTCGATACCGTGGATGTATCGTTGTCACCTGAGGTTCATCCTCAAATCATCAGGTATGAAGGCGGTGACGTGACGCTTAATAAAGAGTGCAATATAGTTTTGAAGTTATCAGAGCATCCTGAACTTAACGCTTATGTAGGAGAAGACATCATTTTTACCGACGGAACTTCGGTTTTAGGTGCTGACAATAAGGCAGCAGCTGCCAATATCATGACCATGTTGGCAGTCTTAAAGGCTGATCCTTCCATTAAGCACGGTGATCTTAAGATAGCATTTGTAGCTGACGAGGAGATCGGTCTGCGCGGATCCAAATTGCTGGATCTTAAAAAATTCAATCCTGATTTTGCCTACACCATAGACTGCTGTCAATTAGGCGATGTTGTTTACGAAACCTTCAATGCAGGATCTGCCAAAGTAAAGATAGAAGGCGTAAGCGCTCATCCCATGTCTTCAAAAGGGGTATTGGTAAATCCTTTGTTAGTTGCCCATGATCTCATCGCCATGTTCGATCGCAATGAGACTCCCGAGTGTACTGAAGGTAAAGAAGGTTATTGGTGGTTTAACGGGATCAAAGCGGACGCTAATTTCTGTACTTTAAACGTCAACATACGCGATCATGACAAACAAGGCTATGAAATGCGTAAAAAAGTTTTGCAGGAAAATGTTGAGAAGTTAAAGCATATGTATCCGAGAGCCAAGATAGACCTTGAGATCAATGATACCTATGAAAACATCGCCAATAATGTTACGCGTGAGGATAAACCGGTCGCTCTAATCTATGAAGCTTTTGAGGCACTGGGAATTAAAGCTCATACTTATGCCATGCGCGGCGGTACCGACGGCTCTGCCTTGTCTCCGCGCGGTATAGTTACTCCGAATTATTTTACCGGAGCACACAATTTTCACTCAAATGCCGAATTCTTGCCTATAAGTGCTTTTGAGAAATCGCTTGAAGTTACCTTGAAGCTGGTGGAATTGGTAGCAAGGAGCTGAAAAGTCTGTTGATTGAAAAAAGGATCGCGTTAAACGATCCTTTTTTACGAATGACTTCATTTAAGGTAA
>CABQMD010000310.1 GCA_902465145.1 uncultured Succinatimonas sp.
TTGGCGTCAAGGGCACTTTGAGCCAACAAGGACAGAGCCGAAGGATCCTGCGGGTGCCGGCGCAGAAAATCGTTTAAGATCTTTACTGCCTGTTGTGCTTTTCCCGCGCTTTTCAAGGCGTTTGCAAGGTTAAGCGCTAAGGCTTCGTTATCAGGACTTTTACGGTAAAAAGGTTCAAGTCTTGCCACGGCGTTTTGTTCTCTTCCGTTCTTAAGATCTATATCGGTTCTCAAATCAAGTACGAAAATATTGTTTTGAAGACCTTTCAGATCGTCCAGATGTGCGTAAGCTTCCTGATATTGTTTGAGTTCGTAACAGCACAGTGCCAAGGCATAATTGACGTATGCCTGAGATCTTTTGAAAGGATTTGTCATAAGACTTTGTTTTAGTGAATTGAAATCATCAATTCCCATGTAGCGTACGTCGGCTCTGGCGCGGGCAAATTCGTAATTTACGTTGTTTGAATTTTTACGACGCCCCAATTGATCGGCTCTGCTTTGGGCTTCAGAGACGCGGTTTTGCGAAAGCGGGTGATCGATGAGCATGGCAAAAGCAGGATTGATATTACCCTGACGTGACAGCAGCAGACGAAACATGTCGGCCATGCCGTAGGGATTAAAGCCAGAACGGTATAAAAGGTTTATGCCTATGCGGTCGGCTTCGTATTCATTGTCTCTGGTGAAATTGATGCGGTTTTGCGAAGTTGCGCCCATGGTAGTACTTAAGGCCGCCATGCCTATTGCAGGATTGATGATGCTCATCACTATGGAACCTATGATCCCGGCTGCCGATAAATTGGTAACGTTTATCTGATCTTCGATAAAACGGGCAATGTGCCTTTGAGTTACGTGCGAGATTTCATGGGCAAGTACCGACGCAAATTCGTCTTCGGTATCGGCATAATGGTAAAGACCGGTGTTGACTTGTACTACTCCGCCTAAAAATGCGGAGGCATTGAGAGACGGATCTTTAACAGTCAGAAATGTAAAGGGAAAACGAACTCCCGATGCCGACATCAACAATTTTCCGCCTATGCTGTTTAGGTATTCGTTCATTACCGGATCTTCGATTATGGGTAACGAAGCGCGAGCCTGACGCAGGTAAAACTCCCCGAGTTGCTTTTCCCTTTGTACGGTCAATCCTCCCATGCCGGCAGTACCGATCTCAGGTAATGAATACTCGTCGGCGCGGACGTTTGAAGCAAAAGCGCTTATGAGTGCAATTCCAAACAGCATGATGATTTTTTTGCGCATGACTTTCTCCTTTGTAAGGTTGTGTCCATTCTATAATGTACCGACTGACATGTGAAACATGAAGAGTAAGGACGCGGCAAGATGATTAATCTTTTAAAAAGATGGTATCGCAGAAATTTTTCAGCACCGGGAACCGTTGAATTTGCAACGGTGCTGGTTGTAGTTTTTATCGTGATCTATTACTTCATGTGGTTGTTCGGTCCTCTGATTGTGGCTTTGTGCTTAGCCTACATGCTCGATTGGGGTGTAGTGTGGGTGCAAAAACGCTTTCACTTCGGCAGAAAAATTGCCGCAACTGCGGTGATGGCATGTTTCATCAGCGTCTGTGTGGGAGTGATGGTGTTCATCGCGCCGCGGGTTGTAAAGCAGGGTACCGACTTTTATGATGCATTGGTGCTCTACAGTCAGGATACCATGCAGCAGCAGAGCGAACCTTCGGATGTTGAAGGCTCTGCCGGTGAGGCTTTAAGCGGCGGTGCCTTGGATGCCGCCGTTGCGCGTAAGCTGTATTCTTTT
>CABQMD010000311.1 GCA_902465145.1 uncultured Succinatimonas sp.
TATTTATTAAGCTTATTTATAAAGTCGACTTAATAAATGCAATTTAAAAACCAAGTTCTTTTATTAACATCGAAAACACATTGAGAAACGGCTTCCCATATCTGAATATGAAATGGAAAGCACGTTCAAGAGATCTGATTGGCAGACTGAATATCTATGCCATCTTTTTAATTTCAATAGCACTCAATTAAATTTCATGGGATCTGCTGGCACTTTCTGCAATTATTCCTGATATATATGCATCCAATAACATGCGCAGATCGGAAATGGATGCTCGTATACAGGTACCGTCATCGGTATCGGCTACTGGTCTTCGGTGTGCAAAAGTTTCAACCATAATTTCTTCTGAAATAATATCTGTACGATTTTCAATGGCATCTTCTATCGAAGTGAACGGTCCGTGAGCTTTCAGCCTCAAATTATGCGAGTTATAGATGAGCGTATAACCTGCAATTCCGGTAACTCTCTGGTAACTTCTGGAAAACCCACCATCTATGACTAACAGTCTTCCGTTTCCGCGTACGGCACTCTCTCCTTCCTTTACCTTTACAGGAGTATGCCCGTTGATAATATGACCGCTTTGCGGAACAAGACCGAACTCCCGCAGGATGAGCTTGCAGATCTCCTCAGAATAATACAGTGAATAATAAGGATTGCGCGGCTCCTCGCAGGCAACCTTATCTTTTACGAAAGCATGTTCAAAAGTTTTAACCACACGTCCTGAAAGCGGAGATTTTTGCCCGCACCACAGATACCACATAAAGTCAAGGCTGTCGCTGCTACCGCTGCTGAAAGCCTCACGCGCTCTGCGATCACAGTAATCCAAATAAGCCTTGCCGCTTAGGTATTCACCGTTGCACAGGATCTGCTCAAATGTTCCGTCTGCTTTGAAAGGAATGCAACCGTGATAAAGCAAATTGCCGTTACAACAACGATACATGGATCCGTGACGATAAATAAATTCAACATGCCGTCTAAGCCTCATGGAATCCCTAAATGACAAAACCAAGTCGTCGATCACCTCCTGCTCTTCGTCGGTTAAAGCATCGGGATGTTTGGGATCAAGGGTGGGAAAATCTTTAGTTTTAAGATCCCATGTTTTTCCGTTTATGACGGCAACTCCATTCTTAGGATCAACCTTGTCCAAAAGCAAACGGCAATTTAATGCATACTCAGGGTGCCTTCTTATGATCTGCTCTTGCAACTTTATGGCGATGACGCTGATAGCCTTTTCCATGGCTGGGATCACATCGTCTGCCTTATAATTACGCTCTGCAAACATGGCCAGTCTTCGCAAAGATATCCCGTAACCGCGCTCTAGCAATTCAAAATTTTTATAGCGTACGTTGTTACGGACGGCCACGGCACAACAGGCAGCCGAGCCGCATGCAGCTCCCATCCACAGCACGTCATGGTTGCCCCATTGAATATCCATATTGTGATGTGACATCAAAAGGTCGATAACCTTGTCAGGAGCGGCTCCTCTGTCAAAAATATCACCTACCACGTGCAATCTGTCCACAGCCAGGCGCTTTACCAAGGTACACAAAGCTTCGATAAAAGCCCCGGCGCTGCCGGTATCTATCACGCTGTCCAAGATCCTGCGGTGATAAATGGCTCTGGTGTGCACTTCGTCTTCTTTGGCATGCATGAGCTCGTCGATGACAAAGCGAAATTCATGCGGCAAGGCTTTACGCACTTTGGATCGCGTATATTTTGAAGAAAGGTAAGTAGCAAGAATAATAAGATCTTTTAAAACAGAACGATA
>CABQMD010000312.1 GCA_902465145.1 uncultured Succinatimonas sp.
CTTCTTCCAGCCATCAGAGCAGCTTCATTGACCAAATTGGCAAGTTCCGCTCCTGAAAACCCCGGAGTGCCGCGGGCCAATACCTGAGCATCGACATCTTTGGCCAAAGGAACTTTTCGCATATGCACTTTCAGGATCTGTTCACGTCCGCGCACATCTGGCAATCCGACCACAACCTGACGATCAAAACGCCCAGGACGCAATAATGCCGGATCCAATACATCAGGACGGTTGGTTGCGGCTATTACGATCACAGCTTCAAAACCGTCAAAGCCGTCCATTTCCACCAACAGCTGGTTTAAAGTTTGTTCACGTTCATCATGACCGCCGCCCATACCGGCACCGCGTTTGCGACCCACGGCATCTATTTCGTCGATAAAAATAATGCACGGAGCATTTTTCTTTGCTGTTGCAAACAGATCACGTACGCGCGAAGCACCTACGCCGACAAACATTTCGACGAAGTCAGAACCGGAAATAGAAAAGAAAGGAACTTTGGCTTCTCCTGCTATGGCTCTTGCCAACAAAGTTTTGCCGGTTCCCGGAGGACCAACCATGAGCACACCGCGGGGAATGCGTCCACCAAGCTTTGAATACTTGGTAGGATCCTTTAAGAAATCCACCAGTTCCTTAACGTCTTCCTTTGCCTCGTCACAGCCTGCAACATCGGCAAAAGTGGTTTTAATTTGATTTTCGCTCATGAGTTTGGCTTTACTCTTGCCAAAAGAAAGAGGTCCGCCTTTGCCGCCACCTTGCATCTGTCTCATGAAGAAGATCCACACACCTATCAATAACAACATGGGGAACCACGAGATGAGCACGGTAGAAAGGAAACTGCGTTCATCAGGTTTGGTACCTGAGGTTCTTACATTGTGATTAATGAGGCTGTCTAACAAACTGTCGTCGCGCAACGGCATCACGGTAACGAATTTATCGCCGCCGCGTTTCGTTCCAGTAATGACGTTTCCGTCAAAAACTACTTCCTGCACACGATCAGATTGTACTTCCCTGACGAAAGTGGTGTAGTCTTCGGTCCTTCCAGTGCTGTCCGAGCCGGTAAAAGACTCAAAAAGCGACATCAGGATCACTGCGATCACCAGCCATAGGATCAGGTTTTTCGTCATATTTCAAAACTCCGCGGACCTGCCGCATCTGCTTTCATGCATACTCCGAACGTAAAGGAGTATTTAAAAAAAGATTTTAACTTAAATTCTTTGCTTTAAATCGCATCGTCCTCAGATTGCGATTGAAAATCAAGTCCAGGTGCTACTCCGTTTAAAGGATGTCCTTTAAAGCCGGTGGCAACCATATAGACTTCACGCGAACGATTACGTGAAGCTTCCGGTTTTCTAACCTTTACCTGTAAAAAATCATTTCGCAATTCTTTTAAATATTCCTGCGATCCTTCGCCCTGAAAAACTTTTACTACAAAACTTCCGCCTTTTCTTAATACACGCCTTGCCATGTCTAAAGCCAATTCAGACAGAAGCATGGCTCTTGGCTGATCGATGGCATTGCTTCCGGACATATTGGGAGCCATGTCAGAAAGCACCAAATCAGCTCCTCCGCCAATCAGAGCATAAAGTTTTTCGAAAACCTTTTCATCGCGAAAATCCCCTTGCAAAAAGGTAACGCCGGGAATTGATGTCATAGGCAGAATATCACACGCAATCAGCGTGCCGTTTTGACCTATGCACTTTACTGCATACTCCGACCATCCTCCAGGAGCTGCTCCCAAATCTACTACTTTACTGGCAGGTTT
>CABQMD010000313.1 GCA_902465145.1 uncultured Succinatimonas sp.
TTTAAATATTTTGCCAAACATAGTGAACTGCTTTTCAATCATTTTTCCTGTTCAAAAGTTTAACAGAGCATCAGAAAGTTGCAACGTCAATTAAAAGATCATCTGCGGTTTTCGTCTCATGGGCTTTTGATCTGATATTATTATAGATAAATACTATATTTACATTAAATAATTATTTAATATCTATATAAGGTTATTTATATGATCGAACTGAAAGTAGGTGTTGTCGGCATTGACAATGCACCGTGGGCTTATATCAAACACAAGCTTGCAAAAGAAAACATTCAGATAACTTTAGTTGAATTTTCAGATTTTTTTACTCCGAATAAAGCCTTGAATGAAGGAAAGATTGACCTTAACGCATTTCAGCATATGGCTTTTTTAAATCAGGAAATAAAAGATCACAACTATGAGATCTCTCCAATCTGCTATACCTACCTCGATCCTATAGGCATGTATTCAAAAAAAATCAGCTCACTTAGAGAATTAAAAGATGGTGACACCATCGTCATTCCTTCAGATCCCAGCAACGGCGGCCGCGCCCTTTTGGTACTGGAAGCAGAAGGGATCATCAAAATAGGTTTGGCCAAAGGAGTCATTCCTACTTTGGAAGATCTCAAGGAAAATCGCCTGAATCTTAAATTCAAAAAAGTTAACCCTGCCGATACGGTAAATACGCTCGATGAAGTTACGGCTGCTTTTGTCAACGGCAATTATGCTTTTGAACACGGATTTACTGCCAATAAGGATGCCGTTTGTCGTGAAAAACTTTCTGCAGACGATCTTTCAACTCCTTTTGTAAAAGTTTTGGTTGCAAGAACATGCGATAAAAACAAAGAGATATTTAAAAAGGTGATCGCCGCTTATCACTCAAAGGAAGCCGCAGATGAATTAAAACAGTCAGAAGGCGGAGCTTTGATCCCTGCATTTGCTTATTGATTCGGTCAAAAGATTCAGTAACCTTCGCAAATTTTTCGTCGATCTCTGCTCTCCTCCCGAGCTTAACTGCGCAGGAAGGAACTTCAACATGGTTTTCATTAATAATGTCAGACGCTTTATATTTCTAAGATCACATCCAAAAATCATGGATATTGCCTCAAAATCAGAGCAACTTATTGTTTAATAATTTTATTTTTTTCTTGACATAGTTTTTGCTTTTAATAAAATGCGCCCAAGTTCGTACATTAGGAGAAGAGGAATGTCCTCTCTTGTCAATCACGGCGCCATGCGCTTTTCAAATCTCATTTCCTTCTTGATCTTGGGTATACTCGAAGCATCATGGGCTCCGATGGTACCTTTCATAAAAGACCGCTTTGCCCTTTCCGAAGGTGAACTTGGATGGCTTTTGCTGTGCACCGGATGCGGGGCCGTACTCTGCCTGCCCTTCGCCGGTTTTTTTACCTCGCGCGCGGGAGCAAAACTTACTGCTTACAGCTCAAGCATAGTGATGGGATTGGCTTTGTTCGGCGTATCGCTTTCAACTTATCTTCCGCTTACGGCCTTATCTTTAATAGTATTCGGAGCCATGACCATCAGTCTTGACGTCTCGTCAAATGTCAACGCCGTGATCGTGGAGCGGATCTGCAAGCGACCCTTGATGTCAGGATTTCACGGCGGGTATTCTCTGGGAGCCTTGTTAGGATCTTTTTTTACCAGCTTGCTTTTTACTTTTGGCCTCGGGATTTCTCCTACTGCCGGGATCCTCCTGTTTGTGTCTTTGTGTCTGCTGTTTAGTTGCTGCAGCCATCTCATTTCCGATATC
>CABQMD010000314.1 GCA_902465145.1 uncultured Succinatimonas sp.
TAAGTTACATCCTACGCGACGGCACAACTTTGCACATCAGTCTCTTAAAAAGGTGGTAAAATAATTTAAATTTGTCCGCAAGGACTGGGAGCGGGAGCTTTGAGCCCGCTTTTTTTTAATTTTTTTCACATCATCTTCGGAAAAATATGTCGTCCATTGCTTTCATCATATTGAC
The DNA here is from genome assembly GCA_902465145.1 of uncultured Succinatimonas sp. GTDB lineage: Bacteria > Pseudomonadota > Gammaproteobacteria > Enterobacterales > Succinivibrionaceae > Succinivibrio. The sequence goes on from CABQMD010000314.1 coordinate 176, forward strand.
CGTTTCGCTTGGTGCAGTACTGGGAATTCTGCTCGGTCAAGTCAAGTACAAAGGCGTAGGTCTCGGAATAGGCGGCGTGCTTTTCTCCGGCATCATTGTCGGTCACTTTGCGCACGTCTATTTTGGCTTCAACGTTACCGCACCTGAAGGAGGTGCCACTACCGAAGGCAGTATTCTGCATTTTGTGCAGGAGTTCGGTCTGATCCTCTTCGTCTACGCCATCGGTATCAAAGTAGGGCCTAGTTTCTTCAGTTCTTTGCGCGGACAAGGTGTTAAGCTCATCATGTGGGCCGTGTTGATCATTGTCGGCGGTTGTTCCATTGCCATGATCATGTTCTTCTGCGGCATTGTCCCAGTAGACGCTATGATCGGTATGTATACAGGTGCAATTACCAATACCCCTGCTTTAGGTGCCGGTACATCAATGATTGGCGATATGGCTACCGTATTTGGCGATCAGATTCCGGACGGTTTTGATCCTGCAGTAGTTCCTTCTGCTTATGCCATGGCCTATCCTTTTGCCGTGTGCTCATTACTCATCACCATGATCGTTTTAAAGATCGTATTCAGAGTGAATATCGAAAAAGCAGGTGACGATTATGCTGCATCCAAAGTTAGTGGCAAATCGCTCGGCGTCATGAATGTAGTGGTGAAGAATAAAGAATTCTTTGGCAAAACCATTTCCGCTATCCCCGGTATTGCTTCAGGTGCCGTAGTCTGCTCCCGTTTCAAACGCGGAGGTGAACTTTCTGTAGCAAGACAGGATCAGATGCTTGAGGAAGGTGATACCGTTCACTTGGTTGGAGCTCCCGAAGATCTGAATAAAGCGTTGTCTGCAATCGGTATCAGCTGTAAAGATGTTATGACTACCCGCGGAAGCCGCGTGACTGTTCGTCATCTCATCGTAACCAATCATCACGTCTGCAACAGCAAATTGGGTGATCTCCATCTTCCCGAGCGTTTCAATCTTTCCGTATCCCGCGTGATCCGTGCCGGTATTCAGATGTTGCCAAGAGCTGATTTTGTTTTGCAGTATGGTGACGAAATCAACGTGATCGGTACTGCAGATGACATCAAACAGGCAGGAAAATTGGTAGGTAACTCCTCAGCTTCCTACAATCGCGTGGGAATGATGCCGGTGTTTATAGGCGTATTCCTCGGCATACTGTTAGGCTCGATCCCGGTTCCAATGCCCGGAGTTCCCGCTCCTATGAAACTTGGGTTAGCCGGCGGTCCTTTGGTTATGGCCATTCTCTTAGCCCGTTTCGGCGATACCTTGACTCATAATCTTATCCACTGGCGTCTGCCTCCTGCTGCAATTGCAACTTTCAATTCCATGGGTATTACGCTGTTCCTTACCATAGTAGGAATTTGCGCAGGAGCCAACGGTTTCTGGGAAACTTTAACCGAAGGTCCGGGACTTACCTGGATGGCATGGGCTACAATTATTTCCATAGTACCGATCATGGTTGTAGGTTTTCTGGCTATCAAAGTCAGCAAGATAAATTATCTGGTAACCTGCGGTATGATTGCCGGCTCTTATACCGATCCTCCGGCTTTGGCATATGCCAACGGCATGTATA
>CABQMD010000315.1 GCA_902465145.1 uncultured Succinatimonas sp.
GAATGTTTGTTAAGGTACCTGCGGTGGCTACGGCTTCACTGACTTTTATTGCCATGGCACCTGTTTTTGCTTATTGCACCAACAAATTGGGATTTAGGTTGAAGAGCGCTTCATTTATCTTTATACCTTTGGTGTTTTTAGCAGTCCCTTTCGGCAGCGCTTTGCCATTGGATTTGCAGACTTTGTTCGGTCTTGATGCCCGTGGAGCACAATTGATCTGGACAGCGGTTTTAGCCGTCTATATTCTGTGTGCTTCGGTTTTGCCCGTTCAATGGTTGCTTCAGCCTCGCGATTACATGAACTCATTCCTGTTATACGGTACTTTGGCCTTGGGCTTTGTTTCCATTTTGGCCTACAGTCCTGAGATTAACATGGATGCTTTCAAAGGATTCGAAGCAGTTACCGCCGACGGTAATATTAGCTCTTTGTTCCCGACGCTGTTTATTTTTATTGCCTGCGGAGCATGCTCAGGATTCCATGCACTGGTTGCTTCGGGTACTACTTCAAAACAGATGCGTTCTGAAAAAGATATGCTACCGGTAGGTTACGGAGCTATGTTAGTTGAGGGTATTTTAGGTGTTATGGCTTTGGTTGCCGTAATGGCTATGTCTCCTGAACAGTTTCAGGAGCTTGGTAAAAATCCTGTTTTAGCTTTCTCGACCGGTATATCCAATTTCTGCTCGGTATTGGGATTGGATGTTAAATACTCCATGGTTTTCTTGTCGCTGGCAATTTCTGCTTTCATGATGACCTCTCTTGATACCGCAACTCGTTTGGGTCGTTTCCTTGTTCAGGAGCTGTTTTTGCCGCGTGCTGTTCAGGATGCATCTGAAAACGAGCAGGCACAGGCAAAAATGGGCATAGTTCGTCATGTGCTTACCAACAAATACTGGGCTTCGCTGTTTTTTGTTGTCATCTCTATTTTTATGGCATTAAGCGGAGAAGCTGCCGCCCTTTGGCCGATTTTCGGTGCCTCGAATCAGCTTATGGCTGGACTTACTTTCTTGGTGATCACCCTTTGGCTTTTGTCCAAACAGGTAAATTGGATGGTTGCTTTTATCCCCATGCTGTTTATGATGGTTATGAGTTTGTGGGGTATCTTCCAGATCATAAGTCAGCAATGGGGACATAATGTGGTTCTTGTTTCAACCGGAATTTTACTTTCCGTTATGTCCATTTTGATGGTTTTGCTTGGGGCAACCATTATCACTCATCATCTTAAAGCACACTTCAGCGGCAAAAATGCCAGCGGAGAAGTAGATTGATGGGCGTTAAGCGTATGATGAGATAAACCTAAGACGGATTTTTTTCTGATGGTTTAAGATAAAGGGGACGTCCTTGTGAACGTCCCCTCTTTTTTAGTTTGGAGCAATGCATGGAAGAACAGAGAGAAAAGCAAGATGGGGCTCAAATAAAATCTGATGATTTATTTTATGAAACGCCAGATGAAATAGGGCTTTCACACCGGGGAATTCCTGACGGTTTCGAACTAATAAGAAAAGCCGATGAGGCCTTGGAGCGCAGTGCAAGATCAGAAAGCATGGCCAAATATAAATTGGCAGAGGCTTGTAAAAAATACGGTGCAAACGTGATCTTGAATTATTCTGCAGAACGTTTTGTACGTAATTCCATAGGATTTTCTTTTTATATGTACAGAGTCAGCGGTTATCCTGCGGTAATGGGCAAGGTATCAAAAAACGGCAGTTTTAGCCGTGAAGAACTTGAAGACAGTTTAAAAG
>CABQMD010000316.1 GCA_902465145.1 uncultured Succinatimonas sp.
CAGTTGTGTCGTATCGATGATACCTTCGATAAAACCGCTTTTGTTTATTTTGAAAATAGCGATCCTGCACGAAAAACGGAAGTGTATACTGCAGAGGCTCTTGAATTTGGCAAAGCAGCAGAGAAGGAGGCACCGCAGGAGAATTTATCTGAGTCAGTACATCCTGATGAACCTACGTCAATAAATTCTGATGATCAGAAAGCGACAAAATCGGTAACTGAAGAAACTTCTTCAAAGATTTTACTCAAACCGCATCAGGAAACGATACGAGACGGGGCCCGCGGATTTTCTTTTGAAGATCAAATCATGCCTTATCTTGAGGGAGCGAGCAAATTTAAGGTGGTAGATCCTTATATCAGGATCTTTCATCAGCAACGTAACTTCATGGAATTTTTGATCCTGCTTATCAAAAATAATTGGCCGGGTAAGGAGGTCAAAGTGGAACTTATCACCTGCATGAACGATGAGGATCAAAATCTGGCAACCAAACAAGAAGATAATTTCATACAAATGCGAGATTCATGTGAACGCTACGGACTGCATTTTTCTTGGGAATACGTCGCCCCGCACAGCATTCATGCACGTTACATCACGGCAGATTCTGGCTGGAAGATAAGTCTTGATCGCGGATTTGACGTATTTCAGAAATACGATCAAAGTGCCTTTTGTGTAGAGAATTATTTACCTCAACTCAGAGCCTGTCGCGGGTTTGAAGTGACTTTCTTGGAGACAGAAAAATAATGAAGCCACATATATAGAGTTTAAGAATAAAAACAAGAAAACACTTCAAATGAAATATCAGGATATTTAAATGAAATTATTAAAACACTTTGTAATACTTACAGTAAGTTCTTTAATTTTAGCCGGTTGCGCTTATAACGGATTGGTATCAAATGACTTTCATAAGGTATATGGTAATTCTGAGAGAAAAACTTTGGCCAAAGTAGGTTTGCTGTATACCAAAACTCCCAAAAGTGTTAAATACGGTCAAACTGTTGACTATACAGTTAAACTTGATAATTCCATTTACGCATTCAAAAATGAATTAGCCTCTCATTTTAACGAAGTTGAAGTAATCAAAGATCCTTCAGAATGCAAAGATTGCAATGTTTTTGCGGCATTAACTCTCGGAGTTAAGATTTTTCAATTAAAAAATTTATATACAGGAGAAGCAGAGCTCGATTTTATTTCTTCAGACGAAAATGCTATAGCTTCATTTACATCAGAAACAGAAGGGGACGCTACTCCTCCTGCCGACGTTACCGCTTCTGGTATATTATCTCAGGCATCATTAGGTCTGTTATCAGCAGTAGCAATTCAAAAATACGGCACGTTTATTACCGATGTTACTCAGCAGGCTGTATCTGAAATGGCATCTGAAATCGGCAGAAAAGTTCGTAGAGACAAGATGCTGTCTTATGACGCTTTCGATCCGTCACAGCAATTGCAAACAGAAACAATGCAGGCAAATGCAGAATATGCAAAATATGAAGATGCAGTGGTAGTTTTAAGTACCAATTCATCACTTGGAAGTGGTTTTTTATCGATAATAATGGCTTAATTATCACAAATGCTCACGTAGTTAATCATGTCGGAAACAAAATAATTGTAACAATGAAAAACGGTAACCAAATGATAGGAACCGTTACAGCGTTAAACGATATAAAAGATATTGCTTTAGTAAAAGCAGATATTAAAAATT
>CABQMD010000317.1 GCA_902465145.1 uncultured Succinatimonas sp.
AAGTTCTGCATCAATGTCCGGTCCTTTAAGGCCGAACACCTCGACACCGGTTTGATGAAACTGACGATAACGTCCTTTCTGCGGGCGTTCATGACGGAACATCGGCCCCATGTACCAAAGGCGTTGTTCCTGATTGTAAATGAGATTATGTTCAAGCGCGCAGCGCACGCAACCTGCAGTTCCCTCAGGACGTAACGACAGCATGTCACCTGAGCGATCTTCAAAAGTGTACATTTCCTTTTCCACCACATCGGTTACCTCACCGATGGCACGGCAGAAAAGATTGGTGTGCTCCACCACCGGCATGCGCACCTCACTGTAACCAAAAGATGAAAGAGTCTGACGCAAAACCGTCTCCACCTGCTGCCATATCGAGGTATCCTCAGGAAGCAGATCATTCATGCCGCGCACAGCCTGAACATTTAAAGCCATAATAAATTCCTGTGTGGTATTTAAATTTTTAAAATCGTTTATGACAAGGAAGTCTTTTGTTCCAAAACAAGAGATCTTACCCTGCTTTCAAGTCTGTCAGCCGCTTCTTCACAAGGGATCTTGCCGACCATTTTGCCTTTTTCGTAGATAAGGCACTTTCCGTTTGCAGCTCCGCATACGGCAACGTCGCTGTGCAATGCTTCCCCTGGACCGTTTACCACGCATCCCATAACCGCAATGTTAAGTTCGGTACGCACATCGGCAAGACGGCGTTCAAGTTCGGAAACAAGTCCCACGACGTCGATACCGTGACGCGAGCAGGTAGGGCAGGCAGTAATGTTGACCCCGCGGGATCGTAAATGCATGCTCTTTAATATAGCCCATCCTACTTTAATCTCTTCTACCGGATCCGCTGCCAAAGACACCCGTAAGGTATCGCCTATACCCTGCTTTAACAGCCAGGAGATCCCTATGGATGAAAGCACCGTGCCGGACATGAGACCGCCTGCTTCGGTGATCCCAAGATGCAACGGAGCATCGGTAGCCAAAGCCAGCTTTTCATAAGCTTCCACGCACAGATTCAATTCAGAAGCTTTTACCGAAAAGGCATAGTCCTCAAAATCATGATCATCAAGTGTGGTAGCAGCTCTCAAAGCCGCCTCTACCATGGCATCGGGAGTAGGAGCTCCATATTTTTTCAAAAGATCGTGATCAAGAGAGCCGGCATTGACTCCCACGCGTATGGGCAAACCGTGATCTTTGGCCGCCTGACACACGGCTTCTATGCGTTCGTGAGAACCTATGTTGCCAGGATTGATGCGCAAAGCCGCAGCTCCGCGTCCGGCACAGTCCACGGCAATGCGATAATCAAAATGAATATCGGCTATAAGCGGCACTGGAGATGCTTTGACTATCTTGCCAAAAGCCTCGGATGCAGCCATGGACGGTACGCTTACTCGCACCAGATCGGCTCCAGCCTCATACATATTCCGGATCTGCAAAAGCGTTCCTTCGACATCCAGAGTATCAGTTGAGGTCATACTCTGCACGCTGATGGGAGCTTTTCCTCCTATTTTCACACCGCCCACGTCTATCTGGCGGCAATCACGGCGTACTATAGCCTCCGGCTTCCATTCCATAAAAACTCCTAACGGGTGGGCAGATCAAATCCTAAGTTTTTCCCTGACGGTGATTTAGCCGTACCGCCGTTATAGCGCACACGCACCAGCGAGCTGTCGGAAACCTCGATGCGCAAAGGAGGCATA
>CABQMD010000318.1 GCA_902465145.1 uncultured Succinatimonas sp.
CTCTACCAACTGAGCTATTCCCGCATCGCATTAAGTGGTTGCCATTATAGTTTAAATTCTTGCAGTGTCAACGTTTATTTTGACTTTTTTTGATATAAAAATTTGCGGATAAAAAGAAAAGGCATATATATCGAGTTTATCAAAGAGGTGGCCTTGAAGGTTTTTAATGAGCAATTGCTCTCTTAAAGGTTGATCTATACTCTTATCAGAATTTCCGTATATCGGTTAATTTGCAATATGTATAGATGTTTTAACCGAGGAGAACAGGGCGGGATCTATGGATCAGGCAGAACAACAGGCCATAAGCGTAAGTGATTTTTTGAATATCACGGACAATTGTTTAAAAAATCTTGGTAATGCGGTGGTGATCGGCGAGATCTCCTACATAAAGGCATATACCCATCTTTATTTTACCCTGAAGGATGAAAATTCAAGTGTTGACTGTCTGATGTTCACCTCAAAAGCCTCTTCGCTTAATTTTAAGCCTGAGATCGGCATGCAGGTGGTGATCACCGGTCAAAGCTCGCTCTATAAAAAAAACGGTCAATTCAAACTTATAGCTTATTCCATGAAACCAGCAGGTCACGGAATGATCATGGAAAAATTGCGTTTATTAAAGGAAAAATTTCAAAAAGAAGGCGTTTTTGACCTTATCAACCGTCCTTTGCCGCGTTTTCCAGATCGTGTCGGGGTGATCACCTCAGAAGACGGCCGAGTGATCCATGATATTGCCATGACCTTGCAAAGAAGATGCAGTGGTATTGAATTGCGTATTTACAATGCCAAAGTTCAGGGAGAAGGCGCAGCCAAAAGCCTGATCGCAGCTTTAAAACATGCCAATGCCGAAGCAGGTACGCCGTGTGGGTGCGATATCCTGATCATAGGTCGCGGCGGCGGTTCTTTTGAAGATCTTCTGCCATTTTCAGATGAGGCTTTAACCAGAGCCGTAGCGCATTCAAAGATCCCCATAATTTCAGCGGTAGGACATGAGCCGGATATAGCTCTGACCGATTTTGCCGCGGACGTGCGTGCAGCAACTCCTACTGCCGCAGCCGAACTTGTAAGTCCGCATACCAAAGAAGAACTGCAAGCTTTTACCGACAGTTTGTTATTACGTATGTCAGATGCCTTGGGAAGAATTATCGATCCTTTAAAGATGCGTACCGAGCATTTGATCCTTCGCCTTCAGTCGGCATGTCCTCAGCATGAATTGCAACGTCGCCGTGATTTGCTGCAGTCTTTGCTGTTGCGTGCCGGATCTGCGTTAAATGCGCTTGAGGGAGTAAAAAAATCAAGACTGTTAGATTTGCAAAGGCGTATGGCAGCAAGTGATCCCATGCAGAAAGTCTTAAAGGAGCGCAGTCGCCTTCATGATCTTGTACACAGGATGGATCTTGCCGTTGAAAAAAACAGCAGTGACGTAAAAGTAAGGTTTGAACGTCTTTGTTCAAGACTTAATAATTGCGGAGTTGACGACAGAGTTTTGCATATGGTGACTCGTCTTGAAAAATGCAGTGCCTCCTTGTGTGCATTAAATCCTTTGGCGGTTTTGATCCGCGGTTACAGCATCACTTTCAATGACAGGGGGCATGCCGCCTTGGTAAAAGAGATAAGCAAAGGGGAGAAGATTACTACCATGACCTGCGACGGGGTGATTGAGTCGGTAGTGGAACAATATAAACTTCAAGCTCCCGGG
>CABQMD010000319.1 GCA_902465145.1 uncultured Succinatimonas sp.
AAACGGAACTCCGCCGAAAGACGTAGCTTTTTCACGCGTAAAGAAAGTCCAAAACTCCCTCTGCATCAGCGTCTTACCTGTCAACAGAAGAGTTGCTCCCACCGACAGATGCGTGTTAATGATAGAAAGTCCGTAACTGTAGTTCATCGGTAACGTCGTGATCGCCCGCTCTGTTTCATCAATTTTCAGATAATCAACAATCGAACTGGTGTTCGCCTTGATATTTTTATAACTCTGACGCACAAATTTTGGAGATCCTGTCGAACCGGATGTAGTCAACAGCAAAGCCAATTCACCATATAAAGGATAAACATGCTCATCCTTCCGTTTCAAAAGCGAGTATCCATTCGACGAGTAAACAATTTCACCATCAAATTCTGTCGTCTTATCACTAGGCAACCAGAGGTAATCCGGTTTGTAAAGGTCTAAAAAATTGTCTAAAAGTTCGCGATCGATATCCTCATCAAGCATCAGCGGCACAATGCCGTGATTTATGAACGAGACATACCCTAACAATGAGCCGATCGTATTTGAGCAAAAATTAAAAACCAAACATCTACCGGGAACGAAGGCCGCAAGAGCCTCCGTCTCATCGTTCAGTTGTCCATAAGAAAACTTTTTCCCGTCTTCAGTTACAACTGCGATATTGTCTTTAAATTCAGGCAAATTCCACATTGTATTTAGCAAGGATCTCTTTTCCTTTTTCATAACTGTTCAAATCAACGATGTCATCAGGTTCCAGCATGATGTCAAATGCATCTTCTAGTTGCGCAATCAACCCCATGTGACCTACAGAATCCCATGCTTCTATTGATTGAAATTTCAAGCCTTTTGCAGTATCGGCATCAATATCAAATGCCTGACAAAAAGCATTTATATATTTTTCTTCGTTTGTCATTTTTAATCTCCTTTACACTTTAATTTCTTCCACCATCAACACGCAAAATCTGCCCGGTAATATATTTTGCTTCATTGGAAGCCAGAAATGCGACTGCATCAGCGATGTCTTGCGGTTGCCCCAAACGTTTCAAATAAGAAGTTGATTTTTCCTGTTCCAATATATCTTGCCTCATATTAACAATCAAAGGTGTTTGGGTAACACCTGGTGCAACACAGTTTGCGCGAATATTGTATTTACCCAGTTCTTTTGCCATTGATTTTGTCATGGAATACAAAGCAGCTTTTGTCGCTCCATAAACGGTCTGTCCTTCCACACCATCCAATGCAGCTATAGAAGATATATTGATAATTGCCCCACCACTTTTGCGTTGGATCATTATTTTTGAAAACATTTGAGATAAATAAAGTGGAGCAAAAAAATTCACTTCGAACATTTGACGAGCCATATCCATAGAAGTCATTTGTAACAATGCTTCTTTTAATATGCCTGCATTGTTGACTAAAACATCAATTGAACGTCCTGTTTTTCGAATATCAAGTACAATTTTTTTTACAGTAGCATAATTTGTAATATCACAAACAATAGTTTCTATCGTTACATCATTTTCTTGTGCCAAATTTGTACAAAAAACATCAAACTTGCTATCAGGTGTTAAGACACAGGCCCAAATATTAGCTTTTTTTGCTGCAAAAGTAGCAACAAGAGCTCTTCCAATACCCCCGTTTGCCCCTGTAATAAAAACATTTTTATTTTTCATTGTATTGTCTTCTTTCAAAAATTCTTTTTTAACAT
>CABQMD010000320.1 GCA_902465145.1 uncultured Succinatimonas sp.
TTCATAGGAGAAATACGCAACGGCATTGCCGATTTCTTCAGAAGATACCCGTTAAAAGACGGAAAACCTGAATTCCTAAACGACGACTACACCTCTCCTGCAAAACTTTTAAATGATTTTGCGTCCCATGCGCTGTCTCAAACCGGCAAACAGGACGTATACGTCGTAATCGACGAATACGATCAGTTCGCAAACGACATATTGTCAAACAACCAGAATCTTTTCAGAGAAATAACTGCAAAAGAAGGTTTTCTTAAAAACTTTTACGCAACCATTAAAAAACATACGCAGGATCTTATCTACAGAACTTTTATTACCGGAGTAAGTTCCATCACTCTTGATTCGATCACTTCGGGTTTTAACATCGCCGCCAATATTTCTTTTGAAAAATCTTACCTTGACATGTTCGGTTTTTCGCAAAGCGAGCTTAAGGAGCTTATTTACAACACGGTTGACCTTGAGAAATACGGAAAAACTGCCGACGAAATCGTAAAACGCATGAAAATCTATTATGACGGCTACCGTTTTAACAGATCGTCGGACACCGCCGTATTCAACCCGACCATATGTCTTTACTACCTAAAACATCTTGCCAATTACGCAAAAGAACCGGATACCATGACTGATCCCGCCGTTTTCTCAGATCTCATCAAAATAGACGGTCTCATGTCTTTAGCCCAAAATCCGTCTTTGGTAAAAGAAGTAGTTTTCGACATCATCAATGATCGTCCCGTACATATGGTAACCCTGCCGGCAACGCTTAACCTCAATACCCTTGACAAGTTGCGACGCCACGAACTGCTGTCTTTACTCTTTTATCTTGGTTTTCTTACCTGGAGCAGCGGTGACGAACTTACCTTATGTTGTCCCAATAAAGCAGTACGTGAGCAATTCTTTGATTACTATTTCACTCACATATTAAACGCAGATCCTTTTGTCTTCATTTTAAACGAAAATTTGAAGCACTCTTTTGCATTATTAAAGCAAGGCAGGATGTACCCTTTGCTCAAAACCGTTTCTGAGAAATTGGATTTAAACTCAGGATTGCATGCAAGTACACATTTGAATGAAAACAGCATTCAATGTGCCGTACAGATGGCGATCCTGCTGTCAAACGACTTTACCGCCACTGCAGAACAGGAAGTCTTGGGACAAGGACACTGTGATCTGATCATCGAGGAAAAAGACCAAAACAATCCCTCCAAGATCTTTATTGTGGAATTCAAATATCTGAAAAAAGCAGTCTGCAGTGAAAAAAAAATCGACGAACAATTGGAAAAAGCAAAGCAACAACTTTTAAGCTACGCACAATCTCCTTCATTTGCAAATATTCAGCAACCCATATTATGTGCTGCCGTATTTTCCGGCACCAAGCTTGCAAAATATGCCCAAAAGTCTGCCAACGATGCTGCTTTCTTGAATGAAAATTGTTGAGAGATCCCTTGTTTAAGCCTTTTCCCCACCTTAATGTTTTTTTGGTGGATTACTTGTGGTTTTTTGTTTAAAAGCAATATTTATTGTGGAAAACTCTAATTTGCTTCGCATTTTTCCACACCGTCACCGTCATCCCGACACAACGTACTGCGGCCTCCTGACACCACGATTTTTTGTTTGGATGAATTGCTCTTTACGGCATGCTCTTTCAAACGCAACTGACCGGTCTCATTTGCCTGCTTAAGAATCACTCCGCC
>CABQMD010000321.1 GCA_902465145.1 uncultured Succinatimonas sp.
ATCCTTTCTTGTTTGATACTCCTTGGGGAAAGGTTGGCGTAAGCATTTGTTACGATACCTATAATTATCCTGAGTTATCCCGTTACTACGCCGCGTCCGGTGCAAGATTGATTTTGAACCCTACGGCAACGTCATGGGCTTATTATTCGGCCAAGCATTTGGGTGATGACGGTATGCCGGTGAATGACGGCAAGCCTTATGCCGACAATAATCAGGCTTGGACCAACCGTTTTAAGGGCCGTATTGAAGCAACCGTGATCCAAAGCGGAGTATACGTTGCGTCGTCAGATCTTGTCGGAGCTGAAAAAACAGCTGACGGGACTTTCATGGGGACTGCATTCCCGGGCGGTAGCTGTGTGGTAGGACCTTCAACCGATGCAGAAGGTACTGATAATTACATTGACTATTACGGTACAAATCCTGCCCGTGCTACTGAAGAGGGGATCTATTACAGCGATGTGGATCTTTCAACTGCCAAGCGCAATTCTTTTGTAAACTATATTAAGACTGACGCACAGGAGGGCAATCTCTATTCGCCTGATCTGTACATCAAGTGGTATGAAAAACTTGCAAAAGAATATAAGCCTTTAAATCATTGATTTAAAAAAAAACGCCGTCGGAAAACGGATCCCGACGGTGTTTTGGTTGTACTTTTGTTTAAGGAAAGACGAACCTTACGACATCATCGAAAGTTTGTGCAAAACAAAAATTCATACCGTCCTTTACTTCTTCTGGCAATTCCTGCAGATCTTCTTCATTTGCTTTGGGGCAGATTATGGTTCTGATCCCCATGCGTCTCGCTGCTATGGTTTTTTCTTTTAATCCACCTATAGCCAGAACCTGCCCTGTAAGAGACAGTTCTCCCGTCATGGCAATTCCAGACGACGGCTCGCGATTTATAGCCAAAGAGAGCAATGAAGTTGCCATGGTAATGCCTGCAGACGGACCGTCTTTCGGAGTAGCTCCTTCGGGTACATGCAAGTGAATTAAGGCTTTGGAGAAAAAGTCTTTATGTTCCTCTGAGTATTTGCCGATACTCGATCGTATAAAGTTGTAAGCTATCTGCGCAGACTCTTTCATTACGTCGCCAAGTTTGCCTGTAAGTTCAAAACCTTGTGCATCCGTACTAATACGCTTTGACTCTATGGCAAGCGTAGCTCCGCCTACAGATGTCCAGGCAAGTCCTGTCATTACTCCCACACCGTGAATAGAAGGTTCTTTTTTAAACGGAGCCGGTCCTAAATATTTTTTAAGATCTAAAGCGGTGACGGTAACTGCTTTTTCTCCCGATGCAAGCTTTACCGCCGTTTTTCTTATGATTTTTGCCAAAGCTCTTTCAAGAGAACGGACTCCGCTTTCGCGGGCATATTCATCGATGATTTTTGCCAAGACCTCATCGCTTATATGCAATTGATCTTTATTTATGTGAGCATCTTTTAAACCGCGCGGTAACAAATGTTTTTTTGCTATCGCAAGTTTTTCTTCTGCTATATATCCTGAGAGTCTGATGGGATCCATTCTGTCGAGCAAGGCTTCCGGAATAGTATCGGTATTGTTGGCCGTACAGATGAACAGACAGCCTGACAGATCAATTTTTTCATCCAGATAGTGATCGAGAAAAGAATTATTTTGTTCAGGATCCAATGTTTCCAGTAAAGCAGAAGCAGGATCCCCTTGATATGAATGTG
>CABQMD010000322.1 GCA_902465145.1 uncultured Succinatimonas sp.
TAGTCGTTAAATTCGACGATCTTAAGATCGTAACCTTCCTTTGCCAAAATGGGTTGGACGAACTCCAAAATTTCGGCATGAGGTACCGGAGTAGCACCTACACTTACGGTCTCATTAGCCTGAGAAGAAAATGAAACAGCCGCAGCGCTAAATGCCAATACTGCGGCAAAACATGAAAACTTCTTCATAATTTAACTCCTGTTTTAACCGGTTATTCAAAGCCTCAAAATTTAACTGTTACCGGAGGCTGTCTTTAACTTTATGGTTATAGTTTAAAACAATTTAACTGCGTTGTGAAGTAGTTTTTTAATTTAACTGCATTTATCGTCAGACCAAAAAAAAGCGGCTGTGTCCACAAAATACACGCCGCCAGCTGTAAACAAGAAACAAGTTGATATCTCGTTTAAAAACGAGGCTTTATGCTACATGTCTAAATTTTTATTTCATGAAATCAAAAAGTTAACATCAGAGACTTCCTACAATTTCTTTAATAACATGCGGTCCCTTGTAAATTAACGAAGAATAGATCTGCACGAGGCTAGCTCCGGCGTCGATCTTTTCGCGAGCTTGTACCGCATTTGAGATCCCGCCTACACCTATAAGCGGAATTGAATGATCGACCATTTCAGAAACCAAATTCAACACGCGGGTACTGCGGTGAAACAAAGGCTGTCCTGACAATCCGCCCCATTCATTTGCATGCATCATGCCGTGAATGATCTCTCTGTCTACCGTGGTATTGGTACAGGTGATGCCATCTACATGCTGTTCCATGCATACTTTGCACAGTGAACGCAACTCGTTGTCACAAAGATCTGGTGAGATCTTAACAACCAGCGGCACATAACTACCGTGTTCATCGGCAAGACGTTCCTGGGCTTCTTTTAACGGACTTATGAGATCGGTAAATGTATCCGACTGCTGCAGATCGGTAAGATCGGGAGTATTGGGACAAGAGATATTAACGGCTATATAGTCTGCGTACGGATAAACTTTTTCCATACACTCAAGATAATCATCAACGGCCTTATCAAGCGGCGTACTTTCGTTTTTGCCTATGGAAACACCAATTACCCCTTCATAGTGCACTTGTTGCAGATTGTGAACCAAGTTGTCCACACCTTTATTGTTAAAGCCCATACGGTTGATGATCCCTTCAGCATCCAGTACCCTGAACATACGCGGTTTGGGATTCCCTGCCTGCGGCTTGGGAGTTACCGTTCCCACCTCGATAAAACCGAATCCCAATGCACCGAAGAAATCAACCGCTTCGGCATCCTTATCCAAACCTGCAGCAAGGCCCAGGGGATTTTTAAATTTCAGTCCCATGATCTCAACCGGACAGTCAGGAACATGTTGCGCAAAGAGCTTGGTAAAAGGTTCTTTTGACAGAGCATGGCCGATTTTCATAATGAAATGATGCGCACGCTCAGCATCGACAGTGAAAAGCAAAGGCCTTATAAGATTTGGGTATAAGAAATAAGGGATCATTTACACTCCTAATTTGCCCGTTCAAGACTTACGAAAGAGTTTTCACAAGTCACGGTCAATCTAAATCGTCCGTGAACACCGTTCTCATCGGTGAATTTTTTTAGATGCATCGCATCCAAATCAACCACCAGACCTTCTTCGGTACGCACTCTCAATCGCTTCACGCTGCCGCGGTAAACCTCAAGCAGCATGT
>CABQMD010000323.1 GCA_902465145.1 uncultured Succinatimonas sp.
TAAGGCGGTATACGGCCTGCATGGACTGTATTTGCAAATTGCTAAGATCGGCTACAACCGTTTTTATTTCAGGATCTTCTGAGGCCTGATCGAGTACACGCACCAGTTTTTGCAAAGAGATGCGTTTTACGGAATTGAGGCTGCCTGAAAGCTGAGAATAAAGTCTTGAGATCTGATCATCTGCCATGGGCATGTCGTCAAGCATGCCGTCTAAGTTAAGCCACAATACGGGAGCATTTTCGATTTGTGCAGGATCCTGATCTTGTCCCATGGCCAAAGATGAGATTTTCTCCTCTGCAGTATCGGCCAAAAGCCATGCAAGTCCCAAAACAAGCGCTATGGTCAGAAATAAAAGATTTGCTACAAGATTACGTATAAAAGTGATGACGCCGCCTGCTGCACATAAGCCGTGCCAGATGCAACGCGTAAAAGAATGCTCTTTTTGGGGAGCAGACTGCGTGTTTTGATCCAGATCAAAAACCTCTTGGTTTCGACGATTGAACATTGGGTATACCTGCTGTAAAAGATCAGAAAAAGCTGATCTTATTTTATTGTTTTAAAAAATTATTTGTTTTTAGTGCCGTCTATGATCTTCATCATGGAGCCTACTATTCCCGAAACATCGCTTAAGTTGCTGGGAACTATAAGGGTATTGTTGGTTTTGGCAAGATTTGAAAAAGCGTCTATGTAGCGTTCGGCAACTTTGAGGTTGACCGCGGTAATGCCACCTTCGCTTTGAGAAGCCTCAGCAATCTTTGCAATGGCTTCTGCCGTAGCTTTGGCGATGGTCAAAGTAGCCTGAGCACGACCTTCGGCTACGTTAATTTCCGATTGTTTTTCACCTTCTGATTTGGCAATGGCAGCTTCACGGGCACCGTTGGCTAAATTGATCTGTTCTTGCTTTTTACCTTCTGATTCGGCGATTACGGCTCGCTTTTGTCTTTCGGCAGTGATCTGTTGTTGCATTGCCTGCAGGATCACGGCAGGAGGAGTGAGATCTTTTATTTCGTAACGCAGCACTTTTACTCCCCAATTTAATGCAGCTTCGTCGATGGCGGCAACTACCTGATTATTGATCACATCGCGCTCTTCAAAAGTCTTGTCAAGTTCCATGCGACCTATGACCGAACGCAACGTAGTCTGAGCCAGCTGGGTGATGGCCACAAGGTAATTAGAAGTGCCGTAAGAGGCTCTTTCAGGATCTGTCACCTGAAAAAAGAGAACTCCGTCGACAGACAATTGAGTGTTGTCACGGGTGATGCAGATCTGACTTGGGGTATCGAGAGGAACTTCTTTTAAAGAGTGTTTATAAGCCACGCGATCGATGAAGGGAATGATAAAGTTCAAGCCGGGATTCAATACTTTATTGAATTTTCCAAAGCGCTCAATTACCCAAGCGTGCTGTTGAGGAATGACTTTTATCGATTTGACGGCAAAGATCACGGCCATAGCCAAAACAAATACTGCGGCGGCAAAACCCTCTGAAAGAAAAGGCATAGATTTAAAGCTCCTGATTTATTTGAATTTTTTTAGGTTGTTTCAAATTCTCTTGAATGAATCGCTTGCAAAATAGTGATGTAACTGCGTAACAAAGGTTAAATTTTTCTCTAAGCAGTAATGAATTTTAGGATCATGATTTTTTGTGGTTACCGTCTTTAGGTTTAGGGGTTAAAA
>CABQMD010000324.1 GCA_902465145.1 uncultured Succinatimonas sp.
AAAACGACTGTATTTGACAGTATCGTATAAATCTTAAATTTACCATCAGTAATATATATGTAAACTATTGCACGCAATCACGTGTAATGCAAGTGTTTTTTGGTTTCGTTCAATTACCCGCCCTTTGCTGTAAGATCTTATCCGTATTTTTAAAAGAGATGATTTGAATGATCAAACTTGACCATATAAGCAAAGTCTTCCGCGACGGAAAAAGAACGGTGGAAGCTGTAAAGGACGTATCGCTTGAGATAGCCCGCGGCGAGATTTTCGGGATCATAGGCTTTTCAGGAGCCGGTAAGTCTACGCTGGTACGCTGTATCAATCTGCTTGAACGTCCTACCTCAGGCACGGTAAGTGTCAATGGCATTGAACTTACCGCATTGTCTGAGCAGGCTTTGCGCAAGGTAAGACAAAGCATAGGCATGATCTTCCAGCATTTTAATCTCATGCCTTCGCGAACGGTATTTGACAATATAGATTTGCCTTTAAAACGTACCGGAATGCCAAAAGAAGAGCGTCGCCAAAAGATCATGAAGCTTTTGGATTTGGTAGATCTTGCCGACAAAGATGCCGCCTACCCTTCGCAGTTATCGGGAGGACAAAAGCAGAGAGTGGCCATAGCCAGAGCTTTGGCCTGCGATCCGGCGGTATTGCTGTGCGATGAGGCCACGTCGGCACTGGATCCTAAAACTACGGCGCAAATTTTAAAGCTTTTACGGGATTTAAATGCCAAATTGGGACTTACCATCGTAGTCATAACTCATCAGATGTCGGTGGTAAAAGAGATCTGTGACCGTGCTGCCGTAATGGAGCACGGAAGGGTTACCGAGTGCGGCAGTGTATATGAGCTTTTTAGCAAACCGCATGATCAGAGTACCAAGAGTTTTCTTGAGACAGCTTCGAATCTTAATGCTTTTTACGAGATTTTTGACAAACAGGGATCGCTTGCCGATCTTAAAGACGGGACCCATATTTGGTTTTTGACTTATACGGGAGCATCGACAGGAGAAGCTTTGATGTCTAAGCTTTATCAGTACTTTAAAGTCGAGGCCAATATCCTTTACGGAGATATCGATTACATCAAGGGAGAACCTTTGGGAAAGCTTGCAGTCAATTTGCGTGGCGATCCTCAAAAGATAGATGAAGCCGTAGCCTTCTTGCGAGAGCGCAATGTGGATGTGGAGATGATCAAATGAACGATTTTTTGAATATGCTCATGCCCAATTTCGAGCCTTTGAAGGGTGAGTTTTACGAATGTCTTTATCAAACGCTCATCATGATCGCCGTATCAGGAACCATTGCCTGGTTTTTAGGGGTGGCTTTGGGAGTTACTCTGGTAGTAACCAAACGCGGAGGGATCAGACCCCATCTCATGCTGTTTACCTGCTGTGATCGGGCAATAGATATCATACGTTCGGTGCCTTTTATCATTCTTATGGTCCTTTTAATTCCCCTCTCAAGATTGATAGTAGGAACAGGATCAGGTCTTACCGGATCGTTTGTAGCTTTGGTTTTCGGTACTGTACCTTTTTTCTCCCGTCAGATAGAACAGGTTTTATCTGATGTGGATTCGGGGCTTATCGAGGCTGCGCAGGCCATGGGTTTTTCTCCGTGGGAAATAATTTTCAGCGTGTATCTTAAAGAAAGCGTACCCGGGATCACCCGCGTCA
>CABQMD010000325.1 GCA_902465145.1 uncultured Succinatimonas sp.
ATACGGCCGTATTCGGAACCACGGGAGCCGGCAAAACCAGACTGCTTGAACTAATGACCGCGCAGGCCGTGATGCGGCATGAAGCGGTGATTGTTTTTGATCCCAAAGGCGATCGCGGTCTTAGGGACGCTTTAAAAGCATCCTGTAATGAATGTCAGCGTGAACTTGAATTCATGGAACTTGACCTCATCAATCCTGACAAAAGCGTGTTATTCGATCCATTGGGATCATGGCGCAGTGCCTCCGAAGTTGCCGATCGCATCACCTCGCTTATGAGTTCTTCGGGATCTGCAGCATCTTTTAAAGCTTATGCCAACACAGCGGTAACAGCCGCGGTCATCGTTTTAAAAAAAGAGCGTAAAACGGTAACGCTCGCGGCAATACGGGCGGTTTTGGGAAACTTCCAGGCTTTTTATACATGCATCTGTACGCAGTGTCGTGCTTTCAGGCTTGATCTCAATGCTCACGAGGTAAACGTTTATGCCGACAGGATCTTTCATGGGGCAGATCCAAAATTGCAGACTTTGCGATCTTTTTATTTTTGGCTGTGCTCAAGCGAGTATATAAAACCGGATCCTGAACTCGAACTGCTTTTTTCCGTTGCCGCCATGGACCGCGCCTATTTTGAAAAAGTAACCGCCGGAGTGCAGCCCGTATTAAATTCTTTATGCTCAGGATCTCTTTATTCATTGCTGTCATCAGGGGAGGGGATCTCGCTTGGCACGGTGATGAGACAGTCATTGGTGCTATATGTAAGTTTGCATACCTTAGTGGATGCAGCTACCGGCAGTGCTTTGGGCA
Source organism: uncultured Succinatimonas sp. (assembly GCA_902465145.1). GTDB lineage: Bacteria > Pseudomonadota > Gammaproteobacteria > Enterobacterales > Succinivibrionaceae > Succinivibrio. The sequence goes on from CABQMD010000325.1 coordinate 802, forward strand.
GGCTGATGCTCGCAGATCTTTGCGCATCGGCAGGGTATGCCTACGATCAAAACTCAAAAAAAGGAGTCAGCGTTTATATCGACGAGGCTTCCGAGCTTATGTGCGAGAGCCTAGTACAACTGCTGAATAAATCCCGAGGAGCGGGGTTTTCCGTGACACTGGCAACGCAGACTATCGCTGATCTTACGGTGAGATCAGGCAGCAGTGCGGCCTCCGAGCAGGTTTTGGGTAACGCCAATACCCTTATAAGCCTGAGAGTTATCGATAATGCCACGGCCAAAAAATTGGTCTCCTCCATGCCGGTGACCAGGATAGCTGATCGTACCTCATCAGCAGGGTATGCAGAGCATGACGGAACGGCAGGCGCGGGGCAAATTTCGCGCGGGTTCCGCTCCCGCGAAGTGCCGCTCTTTCCTCCTGAACTGTTGCCGCTTTTGCCTGATTTTGAGTATGTAGCACGTTTTGCCGACGGTCGATGCGTCAAAGGTCGTCTGCCGCTGCTTAAGGATTGAAAACATGAGAAGTATTGCATCATGCTTTTTTAAAGTGCTTTTATTTGCGCTGCTTATCACTCTCTTTTCACAGCTTCCCGAAGCTTTGCCGTCCGAGCTTTTGTCTCGATTGGAAATTCAGGCATTGCAGGCCTGTTTGGGATCTGACTTTTATACTCATGCTGCAAAGGCACTTGAGCTTTGTACCGATGAATTGAAGCTTACTTTGGACTTTTTAGGAATAAGTTTTGCGTTCAAACTGGCGTTATTGAGGATCTTAACGCCGCTTTTTGCACTTAAATGGCAGATGTCGCTGTTGTTTTTATTGAGTTTTATTTCCTGGCGTTATTTTAGGGCTGTCAGGCTCTGGCAG
>CABQMD010000326.1 GCA_902465145.1 uncultured Succinatimonas sp.
TGTACATAGACGCAAGAAAGCCTTTTTTTAAATGCGTTTGGGTACTCTCAGGAGAGACAAAAGTTCCGTCTGCAAAATGAGGAGATGCGTTGAGCAGTTTTAGTCTTTCTGCTTGAGGCAGGCGTCCGAAATCAGGCATAGTAATGATGCAGGTAGCAGAGATCCCAAGCAGTATTGCAATCACGACGAGTACTGTCAGCATTTTCTTTAACATGTGCTTATCCGTTGAAAATTGAAGAAAATGATTTGAAGTTAAATTTTAATGCCCAAGACTTAAAAATATTTGCATGATCCTTGCGCTCTATTGCCTGAAAATACCAGAAAACTGCAATATTGAGCTTTGCCTGACAATTTATGCTAATTTTTTATGTACAGAAATTTATTCGTTTTAGTTGCATCGAGGAAAAAATGGTTGCAAAAAAAGTTGTTCAGACAGCGGGAAGACAGATTTTAGGCGACTTTGCACCTGAATTTGCTCATTTGAACGATGATGTTCTTTTCGGTGAAGTATGGAGTCGTAACGATTTGCTGAGTCTTAGAGACAGATCGCTGATCACGCTGACGGCACTGATCAGTCAGGGGATCACCGACAGTTCTTTAAGTTATCACTTAAAAACAGCCAAACAAAACGGGATCACCCGTACCGAGATCTCGGAGATCATAACGCATATTGCTTTTTATGCAGGTTGGCCCAAAGCTTGGGCTTCATTTAATCAGGCCAAAGAGATCTGGAACGACGGCAGTGATGCTGACGATATGCTGGTATCTTTTCAAAAGGAAATGATTTTCCCGATAGGAGAGCCAAACACCGCTTATGCCAAATATTTTACCGGTAAAAGTTATTTAGCTCCTATATCAAAAAAGCAGATCCCTTTTTTCAATGTTACTTTTGAACCGGGGTGTCGTAACCATTGGCATATACATCATGCCAAACAGGGCGGAGGACAGATGTTAGTAGGTGTAGCAGGTCGCGGATGGTATCAGGAAGAAGGGCATGAAGCCGTGGCCATCCTTCCCGGTACGGTTATAAATATTCCTGCCGGAGTCAAGCATTGGCACGGAGCGGCAAAGGACAGCTGGTTTGCTCATTTGGCCTTTGAAGTTCCAGGTACTGAAGTATCCAATGAATGGCTTGAGGAAGTCGATGATACTCAGTATGCGAAGGTTAACGCTTAAAATTAAAAAGGCATCCGAAAGGATGCCTTTTTCTGACTCTTTGAAAAAATTACATCAAAGCAGCCAAGATACCGCCGTCAACGGCCAACAGCTGACCGGTTACGAAATCGGCACCCTTTGAAGCGAAGAACAGAGCTGCGTGAGCAACTTCTTCAGGCTTGCCCCAGCGTCCGGCAGGGGTACGGGTCTTGATCTTGCCGTCGAATACAGGATCATTGATGAGCGGAGTATTCATTTCGGTATCGATGTAACCGGCGATGATGGCATTGGCCTGAATGTTGTACTGAGCCCACTCAACGGCAATTGCCTTGGTAAACATCTTGACGCCGCCCTTGGAAGCTACGTACGGAGCAATGGTAGGACGGGCAACTTCTGACATTAAGGAAGCAATGTTGACGATCTTGCCGCCGCCGTTCTTCTTCATGGCAGGGAAGACTTTCTGAGTCAGGAGGAAGGTACCGGTGAGGTTGATA
>CABQMD010000327.1 GCA_902465145.1 uncultured Succinatimonas sp.
AAGACGCGGACAGATTTTAAGTAAAAAAAATTTTAAAACAAATGCACCAAATATTGGCGGTTTCTTGGCACATTTTGGGGCAAAAAAAGTAAAAATCATTGAAAAGTCAGGAAACAGAGGAGGAATTTTCCTGACTTAAAAGAGTGCATCAGTTTTTACGTTGTTGCTCTTTTAACAGATCGCGGATCTCTTTTAGCAGTTCTTCTTTAGGATCTGGTACAGGCGGAACTGCCGCTTTTTCAGCGATTAAAGTATTTTTAACCTTGGTAAGGACCTTTACGGTTGCAAAAATTGCAAAAGCGATAATGATGAAATCGAATACTGTTTGAATGAAGGCACCGTAGCTTAAAATCACCGCATCATGATCTGCTGTTTTTTCCTGTAAGGTAATGGATAAAGCTTTAAAATCGGTATTGCCAACAAGCATTCCGATGACAGGCATGATCACATCTGATACCAACGAGGAAACAATCTTTCCGAAAGCAGTACCTATAACCACACCTACGGCCATATCTACTACATGCCCCTTCATTGCAAAATCGCGAAACTCTTTCAAAAAAGAAGTCCCTTTGCCGGCTGCATTTTTTAAGACTTGTTCAGAAATTTTTATCTTCAAAATTTTCCTTTAAAACGAGTTCTTGCTGTCTGTACGTCTATACGGGCACAAGAAGCGTCGTATAGTCCTTGTAAAAAAGAGATCTGTTTTTGAGCTTCCTGTTCCGTACCAACATTTACATACCAATTTTTTTCGTTGCTGTCGAAACGATAGCCGTGTTCTTTTAAACGATCTTTGACATCGAACGGACTTCCTACTGCAGTTACTCTATAGTTCTTTTTAAGTGCATTTTCTATAAGCATGGAAAAGGCCTGCGGTTCTATGTGCATGAGCCATACAGTAGCCAGACAATCCACATAAGCTCGATGTGCGTCATAAAACCATCCCCTGCTCATATTGAGGTATTCAAGTTTAGTTCCTGAACTTCCCAATACATCCCAGTTGATGCCTTTATAAGAGCATGCCCAAGAAAGCTCGCACAATGACGGAAAACGTTTGTCAAAAAAAGGTCGGTCAAAGGCTGCATTGTGCGCAACGATTATGGGGCGGCCTGACAGCATGGATGCAACTTTTGATTCATCCAAATGATGTCCTGCTACCATTTCATCGGTGATATGCGTGAGTTCCTGAATTTCAAGCGGTATTTTGCGTTCTGGATCTTCAAATTCATCATAATAGTCGTCTATTGATAACAGAATCTTTCGATCAAACGAATAAGTGGTGCGCACCATACCCAGTTCGATAATGCGATCGTATCCTGCTTTTATACCGGTTGTTTCTGTATCCAGAAAGATTGCATGGTGAATTTTTTCACCTTCAACAGGAGCATTTAACTGAATGGGAAATTTGCTTTCAAGTCCAGGTATGGTCAGCGGAATGCGTTCTAGCAATCTGAAATCGCTGGGACGTTGTCTTATATCGTCAATTCTTTCTAACGGAAACCTGTCCTGTGCCATGTTTCACTCCTTACTCAAGCTTTGATTTTCGTTTTCAAGCTCAATATCCGCTGCCTTGAGCGTTAGCAAACTGCCAGTCAGCACTTTTACGTCTTTATAGCCGCAACCTTTTAAGATCCTGGCACAAACATAAGC
>CABQMD010000328.1 GCA_902465145.1 uncultured Succinatimonas sp.
CGTATCTCAGCACGGCTCGTAAGCACGGCATTGATGCTTTTACTGCATTGACCGCCGCTTTCGATGGTCATGCTGAGATCATTCTTGGTCAGGGTTCTGAATAGTTACAAATGATGAAGAAATTGTTTCACAAAATGAAGCAACGGTAGTGTTGGAAATCATATCCCCTGTTTTTGACGGCAGTAATAAAGGGTGGAGATTATCTGACGGAGATGCAACTTTCTTGGCAGTCATGGCAGATCTTGAATTCCTAAAGAAAGTTAATGATAGACAGTATTCCTTCAAAAAAGGAACATCAATTAAGGCCTTGGTAAGAACAGTTCAAAAACGTGGTAAACGATTGATCACGGAGCGTACGGTTCTCAAAGGAAATTTTACCTTAACAAGGCAGGTATAGGAATGAAACTCACCCGCACTATCCGTGATGCCATAAAGAACGACTATTCAAGCGACTTCACCTCACTCCTTGAGGAGTACGGTAAATGGAGCCGCTATTTCGGATGCCAAGGTTATGGCGGTAGTACACATGGTGAGAGCTATTGCATCGATGATGAAAGCGCCTCGATCCTGGATCTGGTTTTCTGCAAAATGAAAGCTGAGCACCATGGCTTGTATCAACTGATGAGCCGCTTCTACATCGGCAGAATGTCCGAAAGGCAGATAGTACGGGAGCTGAGAACCTTAAAAGATAAAAATCTGCGATACGCAACTGCCGTAATGGTACGCGAGCGTTTAATCGCAGGGGATAAGTGGGTGCTGGAGGTGTTGCAAAATGAGAGTGATTAACTACGACGGTAAAGAATATCGTTCAATGAAAGTACTCTGCGATGCTTTACATATAAGCAATCAGAAGTTGCGCAGACTTTGCAGGCACTATGTGCGAGCCTCAAAAGATCCTGTCGTTGCGGTGCGATGGATCACGGGAGCTGAGCATTTAAATCCCAATGAACCGAAAACGTTTAAATACGAGCAGGATTTAGAACGCGGCAGGGAAAGACAGGAAGAATTTAAGGCCAGATTTGCCGAAAGGTTCAGAATGTCGATGAGTTGATTTATATCGCGATTTGGCAGGAAAAATTCTCTGTTTTGTTGCAAAAGGACTGCTTGTAGCTTACTCTGCGTGTAAGAAAATACAGAGAATGCAACAATGACCATGTTTGCAAAAATTGCAATTGTCGTAATGCGGGCGGTGGATTGAATGAGTGAAAAAGATGTTGTAGAGAAATATCTCGGCTATGCAGAAAATTGCGTAAAAGCTTGCTTTACGGTTATTTCTGCCGCAGTTGTGTATTTGTTCTTTCATTTTGATGATTTGACCGTTACACAATTTGTGATCATTTCTGTTTTTCTTGTAATAGTTTTGTCTGTTTTTTTAGTAGCGGTTGCTGTTATTCATAGGAATTTAAAGAGACTTAAGGAGCTGTAATTTTATGGAAATCGCAGTTGGAGTTTTAATTATATTTTGTGCAGCAGTATTAGCCGGCGGTGTTTGTTATATTTTTTATAACAAATAGAAATGGATCGTTAACGGATCGTTTTTCTGGAATATACTTAGTTTCAATACTGTGAAAAAGTGTTTTTGAAGGACCGCCTGAATGGGCGGTTTTTTTATATCTGAGTTCAGGATATTTTTATGAACGAGTTGT
>CABQMD010000329.1 GCA_902465145.1 uncultured Succinatimonas sp.
CTTCATTAACCAACAACCATGCACATTTTTCAAGCGGCAAATCAAGCAAATCTTCTGAAAAAGGGGATACGTTAAAGGCTATTTTAAAACCAAGTTCAGATCCGCGTTTTAAAAGATACTCAAGCTCATTGACCTCATTTTGCAAGATAAGAACATCACCTTTTGAAAAATACTCGAAAGTCTCGTCTATCTCACGACGATTCAAACTGCGGTTGGCACCGCCGAACAGAATGATGCTGTTCTGTCCGTTTTTATCCACTTGGATCACGGTGTGTCCTGAAGGAACATCGTCATGATGTTTCAGGTAAGTAAGATCAACTCCGGCTTTTTTAAGCGTCGTCAGCAGAATTTCATTGTCTCCGTTACCAACGGCTCCTGCATGAAAAACTCTTCCACCTGCTTTTGCACATGCTACCGACTGATTTAAGCCTTTTCCGCCGGGAAACAGTTCACGACTTAAAGATGCCTGAGTTTCTCCCGGAATGATGATATGGTCCATTTTGTAAACGTAATCGATGTTTAATGAACCGAAATTTAAAATCTTGGTCATACACTCAACCGAATCAAAAGATGTTTTCTCTGGGATATCCCCACCATTACAACGAACGCCCACGGTAAAATGTGAGCGTTCTGTGTTAAGCCTTCAGTATTTTATTTAAGCAAAAGCCTTGGCAAAGCCTTCGAAGATCAATTTACCTACTACGGCTCCCTGATCTTCCTTTCCCAAGACCTGATCACCGTAATACACGGCGCGGCCGAATTTAGGCTGCATTTGCTTGGTGGCTTCAACCCCCGCAGCGGCTGCTTTGGCAGCTTTTTCAAGCGCTGTCTTCAGATCATCTCCTGCCTGCACTGCCTGTTTTAAAGCGTCGGCTGCAGGACGCAATGAATCAACGATAGTGCGATCTCCTGCAGATGCCTTGCCGCGGTTCATTACTCCTGCAACAAATGCTTCCATATAGGCAGCGAATTCATCACCATTTAACAGCTGATGACCTTTGGCACTTTTGCCTGCTCCCATAAAACCGCTGGCTACCAAAGTTCCCATAGTCGAGGGAACCTTCTTGGAAATTGCCATTCCCATTTGTGCGGTAAGCTTTCCCAAATCATTTTCAGTGCTTGAAGTCACGAAATTCAAAGCTTCTGCAAAACCTGCAGTCATGGTAAGCCCCAAATCACCGTCACCCAAAGCAGAATCCAAATCGATCAAGTACTGTTTATTTGCTTCCATGAGATCAGAGCAGCACTTAATGGCCTTTTTTAACAAATCAACGGTAAATTCCATGATCCTGCCTCTTTAAAGCTGTCCTTGGCTTATCATCGGAGTGTCAAACGGCATCTTCAGATAATGCTTAAGTTCATCGTCAAGCTTAAATAACGATATAGACATTCCTGCCATATCCATAGACGTAGCATATTCTCCTATATAGTTATTGAAGATCTTGATACCATGCTGCTCAAGGATCTCTGAAACCTTACGATAAACGATGTAAAGCTCTTCTCTTGGGGTTGCACCAAGACCGTTGATTAGTACTGAAACCTCATCACCTTTAACATAAGGCAGATCCTCAAGCAAAGGTTTCATCATCTGCTCAACGATCTCATCGGCTTTGGCCAAATCTTCCAACTTGATC
>CABQMD010000330.1 GCA_902465145.1 uncultured Succinatimonas sp.
TATTATGTGACGGCAAGCCCGCAGCGCAAGGCATCACAGCAATTTTTAGAGCTTGTAAATGCGCGCAAAAAACAGTTGGGATTAAAAAAACGACCAAAGTTATCGACTTTTGCTCACTTTTTATCTTTCGGAATAACTTTGCTTGATAAACTGACCCTTTGGAGCGACGAGAACAAAGTTAAGCAAAGGGTTGAATACGCGCCTGGAGCTCAGGAAATTTTATCTACGCACGGTAAGCGCGGCAAACTTATTTTGGCATCTCATCTTGGAAATCTTGATGCTGCACGGGCTTTGGCCAGAAAAAGTCACCTCCCTCGGGTAACTGCTTTGGTTTTTACAGACAACGCAACCCGTTTTTTAAAAATTACGAAACTATTTGCTCCGGATGCACTGCAGGATCTGATTGCCATCACGGAAGTAACCGCAGCTCTTCCTTGCGAATTGGATTAACGTCTTGCAAAAGGAGAATATATAGCTTTAACTGCAGACAGACTTTCACCCTGCCAAGGACGCGGCGGTGAACGCAGCGTCATGGTAACGTTTCTCGGAAGACAATGTGCCTTCCCGCAAGGACCTTTTATTTTGGCGTCTCTTTTAAAATGTGAAGTCGTCGCAGCTTTTGCTTTGAAAGAAAAAGGGAAAATCAAAATTTATGCACATAAATTTGATGATGCCGTCATCTTAAATCACAAACATCGTGAAGCCTCTCTCATAGTTTATGCGGCAAAAAACGCGGCTTTACTTGAAAAATATACCTTGTCCCATTCCTATGAATGGTTTAATTTTTACTAATATCCGTGGATTAAGGAAGATAAATAAATGCGCCGTACTGCAATTCATGAATACGAGGAAATTTGTTCTATCAGCATTTCCATGCACGACACCGATTCAATGGGAGTAGTATGGCACGGAAGTTATTTAAAATACTTTGAAAGAGCCAGAGAACAATTGCTCTCCTCCCATGGAATTACCTACAAAGCGATGATCGATTCTGGGATCTGTTACCCCATAGTTGAACAAAAAACCAGTTACAGGCGCTTCATCACCTTAAAAGACGAGAAAATACAAGTAAAAGCTTTTATCGTAGAAGCTTGTGCCAGATTAAAAATAGGTTATGAAGTGTATACGCAAAAAGGAGAGCTGGCCTGTTTTGGCTACACGATACAAGTGGCTTTATCCGTTGATGATCAGCAGATGCTGTATGAATTGCCGGAAGTTTTTTCAAAGGAATTTCCAAAATGCGCACTGTAATTTGTTTTATATGCTTTATTTGCAACTTTGTTTTTGACTCCTTTGAGAGATCATATGCAACTTCATTGGAAGAACTTAATTCTCAATTGTCACGGATACATACAGTAAAAGCACAGTTTACTTCTTCAAAACACCTTGAAAGTTTGAATACAACGCTGAATACACGAGGAGAATTTTTTATATCCCGTATTCAGGGAATAGTTTTAAAACAGACTGATCTTTTTTTTAAATAACTGCTGAGAAAAATCTCATAAAAGAAGAAAGTGAAGATTTAGAGAACAAAACCTACACCCGTTACGAATTTCCTGAAATTTTTAATATATACGATTCAATTTGTGATCGTATCTTTAATTTAAATCAACAGC
>CABQMD010000331.1 GCA_902465145.1 uncultured Succinatimonas sp.
CCCGCATTATATTGCGGGTTTTTTTTTTTCATATCACCTTTTATCCAAATGATCCCAGAGGATTGAAAAATGTACGCAGAACTTGAAAAACTCTATAAGGGAGAAAACTTAAGCGACAAAGAAACCAAAAAAGTCTTTGCCGATATCTTCTCAGGCAAAATGGATCCCGTAGTGTTAAGTTCACTGCTAACTGCATTGAAGATGAACGGTTACACCGCAGACGAAATAGGCGGCGCCGCTTCTGCAATGATCGAGGCTGCCGAACCTTTTGAGCGCAATCATGACATCAAAGTAGGCGAGATCGTCGGTACCGGCGGCGATTGCTTAAGCACCGTCAACATCTCCACCATGGCAGGCATAGTATGTGCAACCATGGGTTTGCATGTGGCAAAACACGGCAACACCGCAGTTTCTTCAAAATCAGGTGCCTCAGACGTACTGACTGCCTTAGGATACGATATAAGATGCGACAAAGCGCTTACGCTTAAAAACCTTGAAGAAAACGGCTTTGCCTTCTTCTTTGCGCAGTCTTATCACAAAGGAATGCGCTTTGCAGGTCCCGTAAGAAAAGCTCTTGGCACCAGCACCATATTCAATATCTTAGGACCTCTTACCAACCCCGCCCGCGTCGATTACGAACTTTTGGGCTGTTACGATCCTGCACTGCTTGAAACGTTAGCCAAAGCTTTGTACTTAACCGGAGTCAAACGTGCCATGGTTATAAACGGCAACGGCATGGATGAGATCTCCTGCTTCGGTACTACCAAGGTAGCCGAACTGCACGAGGACGGCAGTATAGAAAGTTATGAGCTTACCAATGACGATTTCGGCATAGAAGGTAAATTCGACCAAAAGATGCTTGAAGGCGGGGATGCTCAGTACAACGCCAAAGTGGCATTGGAAATTTTAGGCGGTTCCGGTTCTGAAGCCGTCTTAGCCGTGGTCGCCGCCAATGCCGCCGCCATGCTTTATCTTGCAGGTAAATTTACTTCCTTAAAGGAAGGTTATGCCGCAGCCAGAGCTTGCTTAAAGAGCGGACAAGCTCTGAACAAACTCCGTGAAGTTTGTGCCACCTCTCAAAACAAATAAAGAGGAATATTCATGCTCAAGCCGCAACAGCTATCAGATGAGGCCCGCGCTTTTCCCGGGCTTAATCTTGAGAGTATAGAAGGAACGGTACTGGCTACCATAGTAAATGCCAAAGTGCCCGACGTGCTTAAAATGGATATAAGTGCTTTGCCCAAGCGCAGTAAGCCATTCCGCTCCTTAAAACAAGCGCTTACAGAAGGAAAAGGTCGTACTTTCATTTTGGAATGTAAAAAGTCTTCCCCAACGCTCGGAGACTTCTGCAAAGATTTCAATCTGGACAGACTACTTTCATGCTATGAGAGCCGTGCTTCTGCCATTTCGGTACTTTGCGAGGAACATTTCTTCAAAGGCTCTCTTGATTACCTGCGTTATGTAAGAGAAAGAACCTCGTTGCCGGTGATCTGCAAAGACTTCATCATAGATGAAAAACAGCTTTTAAAAGCCGCAAGCGCAGGTGCCGATGCCGTTTTGCTGATGCTGAGCATGCTGACGAGGCAGCGTTTTTTGGAACTTTACGCTAAAGC
>CABQMD010000332.1 GCA_902465145.1 uncultured Succinatimonas sp.
GGTTCATTATGATATAAATTGAATAACTGCGCGTCGCATTCTCGTTACTTCAGCCTGCAAATAAAAAGTCAATACTAAAATTGAAGAAAGTTAAAAAACTTTACAGGTTAAAAATTAGGCATTAAAATAAGGCCACCACAACCAGTGCTGGTCTGAAAGTAAAAGTTTTGAATTAGCTTGGATCAGGAAGAACAGAAAGATATTCTTTCACTCGTCCATAGTATATTCTGAGAAATTTATTAGCACCTGCAGTCATATAAACATAGTAAGGCTTACCCTGGGTGCGTTTTCTGTCCATGAATTGATATACAGGATCATCCTGAGGCATGGTTTTGATAAGAACATCCATTACTTGAAAAAGAGTCTTTCTTAAATGTGAAGATCCACGTTTGGATGTTGGGACGCTTTTTTGTGCATAGGAACCAGATTCGTTTACCCCAGGATCAACTCCGGCGAATGCAGTAAGGGCTCCTTTATGCGTGAATCTGGTTACATCACCGATCTCAGCCATAAGCTGTGGACCGAGAGATGGACCAATCCCTTTAAACTGCATGACAATTGAGTATTCAGGAAGCTTTGAGGCAGTCTCGTTCATGAGAGTGCGTATTGTTTCGACAGTAACGGAAGTACTGTTGAGCTGATCGATAGCTTGTCTGATGATATGTTTGGTTATTTCATTCTTAGGAAATACTGGAACAAGTTCCTTTGTTTTGGTGTAAATTTCTTCCGCTTTTGATTTATTGAAGGCATATTTTTTGCGCTTGCACCAGTTCTGATAATGTTCAACAAAAGCGTTTAGAGACATTTTACGAATGCAATCTACATGCCAGTATGTAGAGACAAAATCGACCCATTTCTGGGAACCATCACTGCGGGTGGGACTATTGAAATAAGTATTTGCATTTGGATAGGTCTGGTCAATGAGGCCAATAAGATTATTTTTCATAGCCGTTTTTTGTTTCACATAGAAATGGAACTGACGATTCATGACCTTTAGCTGAGCGCGTAATTCATCTGTAATACTATACGGTTCAAGACTTTGCCATTTGTCAAGAGCGTAGCGGGCAATCTTGACAGAATCAGCTTTGTCGGACTTGATTTTGCGAAGAGAATCGTTATTAAAATCTTTGACCAACTTGGGATTAACAGCACTGACAAAGAGATCTGCTGCTGAAAGCTGGTGAGCAAGTGCTTCGTAGTAGCGGCCGGTATGTTCCATTACAACCCGGGATTCACCTTCGATAGAATGAATAAGTTTAATAAGTGAATGGATATCACTGGATGTGTGCTTGATCTCAAAAGGAGAGGATACAATCTCCCCAAATGGTCTCAGAATTGTAACCATACTTTTACCTTTTGAAACATCGATACCTACTGCGTTCATAAATTTATCACTCCTTAAAAAATATTACAATGGATAAATACCAGTTTTACTCATTACCTGTTCAAACTACTGTGTGTGACACGAATGCACCTAATGTGATTCAACCTGCATAAAACGAACACTGTGAATGAGGAGCCGGTTATCAGTCTAAAGTACGGACGCGAGGTCCAAGTGATGAAGTCGATATACCATTGCATCCTACATTCTAACAGTTTAAGTAATGAG
>CABQMD010000333.1 GCA_902465145.1 uncultured Succinatimonas sp.
TTACGCTCAAAAAGGTATAGATGTGGTTGTTCTTTATCCTGACGGCAGGATCTCTTCTTTACAGGAAAAATTGATAGCCACTCTCGGGGATAATATTCATGCTGTGCGGGTAAACGGGATTTTTGATCAATGTCAGGATCTGGTAAAAACTGCGTTTGATGATGCTGAATTTAAAGAAAGGATCGGACTAAATTCTGCCAATTCCATAAATATTGCCAGACTTTTAGCGCAAGTTACTTATTATTTTGAAGCCGTGTCGCAGTTGAAATCCGGGCGTGACAAGGTGGTATTTTCCGTACCTTGCGGCAATTTCGGAGATCTTACCGCAGGTCTTATTGCCAAAGCTTTGGGCCTTAAAGCCAGATTTGTGATTGCTTGCAATGCCAATGATACCGTGCCGCGTTACTTGCAAAGCGGCACTTGGGATCCGCATAAAACCGTAGCCACGCTGTCAAATGCCATGGATATTTCGCGTCCTAACAATTGGCCGCGAGTAGAAGCTTTGGTAAAAATGCAAGGATGGTCTTTAAAGGATTTTGCCTACGGTTCATTAAACGATGAACAGACTGAGCAGGCTATGCGTGAAATTTATAAGGACTCAGGGTATCATGCCGAACCTCACGCTGCCATTGCCTGTGCTTGTCTGAAGAATACCTTAAAAGATGATGAAGTCGGCATATTTTTGGGAACTGCACATCCTGCCAAATTCAAAAGTGAGGTTGACAGAATTTTAGGTATTGATGAGGCTCTGCCCAAGCAATTGCAGGAAAAAGCACTTCTTGAGTCAAAGAGTGATCTTATTGATCCTGATTATGAGACTTTGAAGACTTTGGTGCTAAAAGAGTTGAAGCTTTGATTTTTCTGTAATAAAAATATACAGGGCATCACGGTACAGGTTGTGATGCCTTTTTTAAAGTTCGGCTTTTACAACCGGGAGCTTAAGTGCGTTTAATTGATCGCTTGTTCTTTTATCAAGCGGATCCATTATGTCTATCTCTTCAAAATCACTGATACTCACGCGGCCGTGAAACTGCAGTTCCACATATTTAAACAAAGGATTGTCGTAACCTAACAGTTCGCTTATTCTGAAAAAGTTTTTTTCGTTAATAGTTCCTTCCTTGATTTTGGCAGCCAAATATAAGTAGTTATCAAGAGAGCCAAGCCCGTACGGTGCGTATTTCCCGCCTGTTTGAAACATGTTGGATAAACCTGCTATGCATGTGGCTTTGGGATCAGAAAGCAGAGTCGGTACAAGATAGGCAAAACTCATAAAATCAAGCGAAGTCCCTACCGTCATGGTTGTACGTTGCAGAAGATTTGCTTTCTTTAATTTGATTGCAATTTCCCCGTATTGGTAGGCCATTTCGTAGGTAGCGTAAAGATTGACAGTTGATTTATCGGTGGAAAGATATCCGAAGGTAGGGTAATCGCAAGCAGACATTTTGTTTTTGTCGCAATTAAACAAAAATTCCGTGCTTTCCATTCTGCTTTTTGCTCCTCCCAAAGACGCAGATGTAGCTGTTTCCACTGCATTTTTAAGAAAACCGTCTTTAATGATAAGCGGCAGTGTTTGCGGACGGATCCTGATATACATAGCACCGCTTG
>CABQMD010000334.1 GCA_902465145.1 uncultured Succinatimonas sp.
TTTCATGCAATGCTTCTTATAAAAGGAAAATCTTTAGCTGATCAAATTCTAAGGTTTTTTAAAAAAAATGAAATAGACAAGCCTGATCAGCAGTAAGTTTTGAGAGTTTTGACCGAAGATCACGGTAATTTTTCTGCATTTTGATGAAAATAAAAAAAAGATCTAACATTTAGACTTAACAAAGAAATTCGACCTAGTCAGTTAAGGCTAACCAAGTCTTGATCCGGAAAACAATAACAAAATGACTACAGAGACTTCTGAAGAAAAAGTTAAGACGCAAGCACCGATGTTCAAACGCTCAAAAGATCGTTCTCACATCATCAATGCAACTTGGATTTATGACAGGAGCTTTAAGATGCTCGGGAATCTGTTTAGGTATACGGCAGGTTCCACATATGAGACTGACAAACTTGAAGAGCGTCATGTCCTGCATGTGCTCGTTGGGTATTACGTACGTCGCGCGATGAATCTCTTTGTAGGAGACAGCGGTTGCTGTGCGGTGCGTATGCCGCTTACCAAAGAGTTCACCAAACGCATGCAGTTTGTAAATACTCAGCGTTTTATCCTTTATCTTCCGAAAAAACAGGAAGTGACCCCGACCATCCTGGTGGTGTTCAATCAGATGATCCGCATGCATATGCGCATCGCCATCGACGTTTACAGCCTTATTTATACGCGCTGGGCTCAGATGGTGAAGAATTTTGCCTATGCCGTGGTGGATATGAATCAGGATGTCGACGAGCAGCTTTATCTTTTGCAAAACATCAAGCTCTTTGCGCCTGAAATAAAAAGCATAGCCAAATGTTCGTCAATTGCTCAATGTCGCGAGGCCTTTGCTCACGGCATTGATTACTGCAGTTGTCATGAGATCCCGCCTGAGTTATGCCTCATGGCTGAAAATCACGAATTCTCGCAACTTCTGCCTACTATGTTTGCCGATGTCTGTGCAGTCATTAAAGAGCAGTTTGCCCAAAAGCCTTCTTCTGAAATCTTTTTGAATTTTTTAAAACGCTACAGCGTGCTTACAAGTTATGTAAAACCTGTAGTGACTTATATGGCTCACGGATGTCGTTTTGAAGAAGATCTGATCCTCGATCCTACTTACGAGCAGGCCGTGGCGGTGCTTGAGCCCAAATTAGTCCGCACCATCGAGTGTATTTTGTGTTTGCAACTGCTTTCATTCCGCTTTTCATCAGACGAAATGAGGCGCATGGGCATAAACGGCTATGCCCCTTTGAAGATGGCTTTATGCGAAGCTGCTATCTGGGCTGATTTCGGTCCTGAGGATTTGTCTTTGCCTTATTTTTCGATGGGAGCCATACGCAATTTAAAGCGTTTTGCCGTGTCCTCAGCAGAGCTTAAAGATCCTGCTTTTATCGATCTGGTGGAGCATAACAACAAGATCAAGGCATCTGATAAAAAGCTTGATGATCTAAGTGTGATCTATGACGCGGTGCGTTGTAATGATCTTGCCAAGGTGGCCGAACTCTCTTCAGAAGATGGAGAGTTAACCGGTGCCAAGGTTTCCGCATCTTTTGAAAATGCGCTGATGTGGGTTGAAGGTTTGTATAAAGCCATAAGCTCCCAAGTCA
>CABQMD010000335.1 GCA_902465145.1 uncultured Succinatimonas sp.
CGTGATGCTCAGGGTATGGACGAGAAGACGGCAAAAATCTTTGCATCCGTACTTGAAGAGGTAAAACCTAAAGTTTTGGCTTTTGGCACCACAGCAGATCGTTTCGGGGTGATCCACGGCGATTTAAGAGCCACCAACCTTTTAGTTGACGGTGACAAACTGCAGCTGCTTGATTTTGATGATATGGGCTTTGGGTATTTCCTCTTTGATTTTGGGGCGGCGCTGTCTTTTATGGAGCAGTCAAAGGAAGCTCCTGCTCTGGCATCATCCTGGGTTCGCGGTTACGAGAGCATCAGAACATTAAGTGCTGAAGAAAAAAACATGTTGCCGGTATTTTCGATTTTAAGACGACTTGAGCTTTGTGCCTGGTGCGGTTCACACTCTGAAGTTCCTTTTGCCAAAGAGCAGGGAGTGCAGATCACCAAAGACAGCGTAAGGCTTTGTGAAAGTTTTCTTGACGGGACCTATTTAAAAGAAGAGGAGAGTAATGATGTTTGCGTCGCTTAAAGGCAGGACCGCGGTGGTTACCGGAGCCGGATCCGGTATAGGCAAGTCTATGGCCACGATCTTCGGAAAAGAAGGTTGCAATATGGTTTTGGTGGCAAGAAGTCTTGAAAAAGTTAACCAGGTTGCCTCGGAAATTAATGATGCCGGCGGCAAAGCTTTGGCCCTGGCAGCCGATGTCAGAGATTTTAAGGCTGTGCAGGAAGTAGCAGCCAAAACTCAAGAAACTTACGGCGGGATCGATATCCTGCTGTCAAATGCCGGGATCTTTCCTGAAGCAAGACTTGATGTCATGACCGATGATGACTATGACAAGGTTATGGATACCAATGTTAAGGGGATGTTTCATGCCGTGTGGGCTTGCCAGGAAGCTTTAAAAAGATCAAAACACGGCAGAGTGATCTTAACCTCATCCATTACCGGACCTAATACCGGTTTCCCGGGATGGTGCCATTACGGGGCATCAAAGGCTGCTCAACTTGGCTTCATGCATTCTGCTGCCATCGAATTAGCCCCTTACGGGATCACGGTAAATGCGGTATCTCCCGGTAATGTGATGACCGAAGGATTGGAGAGAGCCGGTGAGGATTATATAAAACAGATGTCTGCAAGCGTGCCATTGGGGCATCTGGGAACCGCCGACGATATAGCCAATGCTGCCTTATTTTTAGCAAGTGACGAAGCCGGGTTTATTTCAGGTCATAACCTCATCATAGACGGTGCGCAGATCTGGCCTGAGTCGGTGACAGCGCTTGAGGCTATGCGTAAGGGCAAATGATCTAAAAGTACGAAAAGCATAGAGGGGGGAGATCACCCCTCCCTAGGAGGACAATTGATCAACAGCGTTTTCGCAAAGCTGTAAAGCAAAACAATTGTGACAAGTAAAATCTTGGTCAGAGATTTATCGTATAAAAAGCATTCCTTTTTCCTATTTAACGGAGCTCCAAATTGAAATCTTCTCTGGCTTTATATGCTTCCTCACCAGTTAAGCATCTGTGTATAACAGTATTATTTTTATCATCTCTTAAAGTTATGAACCTGGTATTTTCTAAATAATCATCATTAAGTTCTTTAACTGAATTTA
>CABQMD010000336.1 GCA_902465145.1 uncultured Succinatimonas sp.
GGTACTCAGGTGTACAGGCTCTGTTAGACTAAAAACAGCCTTTTATTTGCAACAATAATGGCTTTGGTAACTTATCTCAGTTAGCCTGTTTTTTAGCTTTTTCAAGAGATACCGACATCTCCATAATGGAGGTATCATCCTTGTTGGCTATACTGATCTCCACATCTTCTTCACCGGCGATGGGAACGTATTTTTTCAACACCTCGATGATTTCCTGTCTTAATTTGGGCATGAAATCTGGAGTGTCGCGACCGGCACGATCGTTGATAAGCACGAGATGCAACCTCTGTTTGGCACTTTCACGGGCGCTTTCTTTATTGCCGTCTTTGAAGATGGCGTCTGAAATGATCTTAAGCAATGACATTTCCCACCTCTTTTAATTCTTACCAAACAGTTTGCTTAAAAAGCCTTTCTTTTCGGTGACAAAACGCAAAGGCATTTCATTACCGAGCAGACGTTCCACCGCGTCGGCATAAGCCTGACCTGCGTCGGAATTCTTCTCGAGGATCACGGGATTGCCTGAATTAGAGGCTTTAAGTACATCCTGAGACTCAGGGATCACACCTAAAAGAGGTATGGTTAAAAGTTCCTGCACGTCTTCAACCGAGAGCATTTCGTTGCGTTTTACGCGCCCCGGGAGATAACGGGTAAGCAGAAGTTTTGCCGAAACCGGTTCAAGTCCCAATTCGGCACGACGGGATTTTGCGTTTAAGATCCCGATGATGCGATCAGAATCGCGCACTGAGGATACTTCAGGATTGGTAGTGACGATGGCATCATCTGCAAAATACAAAGCCATGAGCGCGCCGGTTTCGATGCCGGCAGGAGAATCGCAGATCACGTATTCAAATCCCATGGCGTCAAGATCGCGGAATACTTTTTCAACGCCTTTTAAGGTCAGGGCATCTTTATCCTTGGTTTGTGACGCAGGAAGAATATAAAGATCAGGTACGCGTCTGTCCTTGATCAGAGCCTGATTGAGCTTTGCTTCACCTGAGATCACATTGATTAAGTCGTAAACCACGCGGCGTTCGCATCCCATGATGAGGTCAAGATTGCGCAAACCCACATCAAAATCGATAACTGCTGTCTTATGTCCCTTTAAGGCAAGCCCCGTGGCAATGGCAGCTGATGAGGTAGTTTTGCCCACACCGCCTTTTCCTGAGGTAACTACGATAATGCGTTCATGAAAAGGAGCCGGGGAAAGACCTGAATCCTCTGCTTCTTCTTCTAACTTTTCTGAAGCGGTAGGAACGGCGCTTTGCTCCTTTTCTTCTTCCTGAGCTTTTTCAGTCTGATCTTTTACCAGCTCCTGCTCGTTTTCCTTGGCTGTTGTTTCTTGCTTTACTTCGTTTTCTTTATCTGACATTGCTTTTTCCTGCTTTAAAGCTCAAGTAGTTAAGAGCTTATGATTAGAAAGGTAATTGATTTTTAAATTGTATGCTGTGTGAGCTGATTTGTGAAATCGCGACAGCGCATGTAATTGAGACGATGTCCGTCCCAGGTGACGATGAGGCCGCGCATTTCACGTCCTGAGTCCATGGGAAGATGCTCATGTTCCATATCGTCGGCCGTCTGATAAT
>CABQMD010000337.1 GCA_902465145.1 uncultured Succinatimonas sp.
TTTATGTTATAAATAAATAAAATATATTTAACTATGTTATATAGTTTGTCTATAATGTTACTTAAAATAGTCTCAATAATGAAATTTTTATTCTTGTTGCAGACCCAAATCGAATGTTTTACAGCAACAAAGGCTGGCAAAAGTTCAATAAAAAATGTCAGCTTTTAATTTTATAAGCCGAAACAGCATGCAAAAGTAGGATATAACACCATGGGCAAAATTACAGTGTTTCCTAAGGATACAGGAGTAAATCCTTGGTTTGAGACAGCATCCAATAAGGACCTTCGTTTTACCGATATTTCAAAGTTGCAAGAAGAGTATGACTACGTGATCGTAGGTGCCGGTTTTGGCGGTGTGACAGCAGCCTATAGGCTGTCGCATAATGATCCTTCTGCCAAGATAGCCATATTCGATGCCTTGAAAGTAGGCACGTTCAGTTCAGGACGTAATGCCGGATTCCTGCATATATCGCAAATTACCACATCTTTGGTCGGTTTTGATCAATTTACTCTTGAAGATCAAAAGGTTTTAAACCGTTTAAATGCAATTGTTACTAAGCGTATTACCGACATCATAGAAGACAAGAAACTTGAACTTGATTTTTCTTGGGACGGCATGTATCACGCCGTTAGAGAAAAGCGAAACGAAGAAGCGTTAAAAGCCTTATCAAAAGCTTATGACGAAGTCGGAATTCATTACAGCTGGGTCAAAGGCGATGAACTTTCATCGCGTCTTGGCACTGATTTTTATACTCAGGCAATTTTTACCGAGGATTGTGCATTGGATAATCCTGCAGAGTTGATCCGCGGTTTGGCTTTGGCACTTCCTGACAATGTTTCCCTTTTTGAGGAGTGCCCTATTGTTGAGGTCAAGGAAGGAGAACAACCTTGCGTGGTATTAAAAAACGGGAAAATTGTAAAAGCGCGCAAAGTGATCCTTACCGTTAATGCTTTTATCAAAAATTTTGGTTTTTCCGAGCGAGATATCAACAATGTATCTGCTATTCAAAGCTTCGGCGCTATGACTAGAGTTCTTAGTGACGAAGAACTTAAAGATTTTGCGGGAGTGAAATCCTGGGGAGTGGTGGCAACTCATCCTGCCGGAGCTACGGTGCGTTTTACTTCCAAAAAACGTATTTTTGTACGTACGGATATAGCTTATGCTCCGTCCTCAAGATTGAACATTCCCGAAAAACGTTTTGAAAGGGCTAAACCTTTATTGCGTAATGCTTTCGAAAAACGTTTTCCGAAATTGATCAATGTACCTTTTGAATATGAATACGGCGGACTGATAGCTTTTACAGGAAATACCGTTCCGCTGTTTGGAGAAATTGCTGCCAACATATACGCCGGAACGACATCCGACGGTTCGGGAGTTACCCGTGCTTCAATACTTGGAAATTACTTGGCAGATCTGATTCAGGGGGTAGACAGTCCCGAACTTAGGTACATAAAGGAGAAGTATCATCCTAGTTACCTGCCGCCTGAGATTTTAAGGACTCTTGGAGCTGAAGCTGCGTTGTACTGGAAGAGTGTCAAAGCCGGCAGTGAGCTGTAGGTATGAAGAGAATAAGAA
>CABQMD010000338.1 GCA_902465145.1 uncultured Succinatimonas sp.
CGCCCAATTGGTGCGGGCATTGGAAGAGTTGGGAGTGACTGAAATATTCGGTTACCCGGGGGCCACCGTAGTCGATATTTACGATGAGCTTTTAAATTCAAAAAAAATTCACCACACGCTTGCCCGTCACGAGCAGGGTGCAGTGCACGAGGCCGACGGTTATGCCAGAGCTTCTGGAAAAACCGGAGTCGCTTTGGTTACCTCAGGCCCCGGAGCTACCAATACCGTAACCGCCATTGCCACGGCTTATATGGATTCCGTGCCTTTGGTGGTGATTTCAGGACAGGTATCTACAAATCTAATCGGTACCGATGCTTTTCAGGAAGTCGATACGGTAGGCGTTACCCGTCCCGTGGTCAAATATTCTTTTTTATGCAAACGTCCTGAGGATGTTGCAGTTAACATACGCAAGGCTTTTTATATAGCCTCAACAGGACGTAAAGGTCCAGTGCTCGTGGACATTCCTAAAAATTGTCAGAGCAAGCGTTATGTTTTCGATTATGAGCCTAATTCCGAGGTAAGACTGCGTTCATACAATCCTACGGTTTTCGGTCACAAAGGACAGGTGCGCCGCGTTGCCGAACTTTTAAATCGTGCCAAAAGGCCGGTAATGCTGTTAGGCGGAGGTGTAGTGCAGGGGGAGGCTTCAAATGAGGCCTGCGCTCTTGCAAAACGCATGAATCTTCCTGTCGTAACTACGCTGATGGGGATCGGCGCTTTTCCTGAAACGGACGCACAAAGTCTTGGAATGTTGGGCATGCACGGTCTTTTTGAGGCCAATGAGGCTATGAACGGAGCCGATCTGATTTTTGCCGCCGGAACCAGATTTGCCGACAGATCCACCAATAACGTACACAAGTTCTGTCCTGATGCCACCGTAGTGCACGTCGATGTGGATCCTGCTTCCATCTCCAAAACCGTACACGCAGACGTTCCCATAGTAGGTGACGTGAAAACCGTACTTAATCAGATAAGTGCCGTTTTGGACGAGATGGACTTAAGAGCTAATGAAGAGTTGCAGTCTTGGTGGAGTCAAATTGACAAATGGCGCGGACGTCATTGCTTAAGCTATCAGAGAAAACCTGATATGATCAGGCCTCAAACCGTGATTGAAACTGTTTACAGGCTGTCAAAAGAAAGAGATCCCATAGTTACCACCGATGTCGGTCAGCATCAGATGTTTACCGCTCAGTACTTCAAATTTGACAAGCCGCGCCGCCTCATCACTTCAGGAGGACTGGGAACCATGGGCTTTGGAGTTCCTGCAGCCGTCGGTGTGCAGAAAGCTTTGTCCGATCGTACCGTGATCACCTTTACAGGTGACGGTTCATTCCAAATGTGTTTTCAGGAGCTGGCTCTTGCTGCCAAGTACCGCATGCCGCTTAAGATCTTTATCTTGGATAACAGCGTATTGGGTATGGTCAGGCAGTTTCAGACCGTTTTTTATCATCATCGTTATGCCGGCACCAATCTTGATTTCAATCCTGATTTCCTGAAGATAGCCGAAGCTTACGGTGCTTTGGGGATAAGAGTAAAAAGAGAAGATGAGCTTGAGGATGCCATAAA
>CABQMD010000339.1 GCA_902465145.1 uncultured Succinatimonas sp.
GATTTAGGATCAAAAACCGAGCATAAGCAAGAGCTGCGCCTTTTGCTCCGGTGCGGCCCAGCGATGAATAAATACGCGTGCCGATCATACAGCGGCCGTTTGCAAATGAGGCTGAGGCAAGTTTTAACAACTCCTCATCAGAAGGTTTTGAGGCCATGCAGGCATCAAGCAAAGCCTTGTCATCCTGAGAAAAACCAAGCTCGCATACTTTTGTACTTTTAGGCGCAGAGGCGGCATTATCCTTAACCGCTGCTACAGGATGTTCTTTTGCCGTTACGGCAGGATCTGTCAAAGGTTTTGTCTGTTCTGCGCCGTTCTTTGATAAAAACCACCAAACCAGAGCCGCAATCAATAACAGCGCTGCTAAGGCAAGTACTATCTTTACAAACAGTGCTACTCCTGCCTTTTTAGGTTCACTCCCTTGCGAAATCTTAGGTGACTCGATGACAGGAGCTACACCGACTTCCTGATCTTTAAGGTAGGCAGGACTTTCTTCTTTATGGACAAAAGCGGTAGTCAGAGTTCCGTTTACTACGGCTTTAAGAGCTTTGGGCAGTCCTGCTACATAAACATAATAAAAGCTTTGATTGCCTGAGCTTAAAACCAAAGCATTTACCACTTCCTGTCCTAAAGGAAGCGACAAAAATCCTACTTTGTCATCATATGCATAAACAGTGGTTTTAACGATGTCTTCGCCATGATCATTTTGAAAGCACAGCTCCAGACCCTCATCGTCCCTTTCTTTTATAAAAGCACAAGGTATGTCAAGTGAAGTCCTGCCTTTGCCGTCGCTTTTTAAGGTGGCAACTCCTTCATCTCTGGTTACAGCTGCTTTCATAGTATTTACGCCCCCTGTTTCAAAGCCTGTTCAAAACCTCCGGTAAGTCGCTCAAGCTCATCGCTTTGCAAAGCGTTTAACTTATAGCGTCCCTGTACATTGAGATTGACGGTTACCATCAGATTTAAAAGCGCGGTCAGATGTTCAAGCAAGAGTAGATATCCGCAGTTTTTACGATACTCATCGTCTAAATTCGGCAAGGTCTCCACAAATTCATGAGAATTTATCGGCTCCTTGGTACACGGAGTATGGCAACTGAAAAGAGGATAATGGTCTTTTAAGCTTTGATCGATGAAACTTCTTGGCAGATCGCAGGTTTTATCTTTAGTATCAAAACCTAAAAATAATAAAAACTCGCAGATCTTCTGTCTTGCCACTCTGCTTTGCACGGCTGCAAGCACCGAAGGATTGTCGATTGCCTGCTCGTTCTCCTCAAGCGCAGTACGCAACGAACTCTCAAGATCCGCTCCCTGCACAGATTTGACGATCTCCTCGGCATACGTCCCGAGCATGGCGGCAAAACGTTTTTCTATACGGGGATCACCTGCCTTTAAGAAAGGCTCTCCTTCTTCATCGTTTTTGAAGAATGAACAGCTTTGTCTTAAAGCTTCAGTCTCGGCAGCTGCTTTTATTCTGGTAAAACTTTCCTGCTCCCAAGTCTTGTTAAGCTTGGAACTTAAAGATGCGAACAATCCTCCCTGATTTAAAGAATGCAATTTTTGTT
>CABQMD010000340.1 GCA_902465145.1 uncultured Succinatimonas sp.
CATTACCTTCGGATTTACCTCTCGGGGTTCAGAACTTTGCAGAACTTCGTCAGGCAGGCATGATTTACGTAGATAAAACAGCGTTGATTTACAGTCTGGTTCAACCTAAGAAAGGTTTTTACTTTCTCTCCCGTCCCCGCCGTTTCGGAAAAACTTTGCTTTTAAGCACCTTTGAATCCCTGTTTAGTTTCGGTCTCAGAGACTTTAAAGGCCTTGCCATCGAAAAACTTTGGACTGAGGATAAAACCTATCCTGTTATTAGACTTGATTTTTCCGACTGCATACAATTTAGAGATAAAAGCGATTTTTTGATCTTCTTTGAAGAAAGACTTAACAACGCTATTTCCGAAGCCGGATTCGATTTTCCTAAGAAAAACAATGAATATGAGACCTTACCTTCAAAATTTGAACGTTTTTTAGTATCCGTAAGACATTTAAATCCGGTTTTGCTCATAGACGAATATGATGCACCGTTCAATTATTGTCTTGATAAACCTAAGTTGTTGTTAGATGTGATTAATACGCTTTATCGCTTTTATGCAATCGTCAAACAACAAAGCGCATTCTTGCGTTTCTTCTTCATGACGGGGATCTGCAAATACAGAGAGCTAAAGCTTTTTTCATCGGGAACTTTTATCAAAGATCTCAGCATGGCAAGTAAGTACGCTACATTGTTAGGGTACACACAAGAAGAACTGGTTCATTACTTCTCTCCATACATAGAGCACGCTGCTAAAGTAAACCGTCTTAGTTTTGAAGACTGTCTTGCCAAGATGAAATTAAACTACGACGGTTTTTGTTTTGAACAAGAAGCATCAAGTCATGTACATGTGCCTTGGTCTACTTTAAATTTCCTTGCTGCTCCTGAAGACGGTTTTGAGAACTATTGGTATGAATCAGGCGGACAAACCGAAGTACTGCTCAAATACATACAGGAGCACGCTTTAAAGAAACCTGAGGACTACGGCAAAGATCAACTTGCAGAATACGACGAACTTAAATCATCCATGGAATTTGGCATGCCGAACGATTTGTCACTGCTTACTCATACCGGTTATCTCACCATTAAGAGTAAATTCAATGACGGATATGCCGTGGTGAATTACCCTAATCTTGAAGTAAGCAAATCCATGGCCAAGCTTTTTGCCAAGAAATTCTTCTCCCAAAATTTAGATCAAGATCTCTTACGGAGCTTTATGCAGGATGAACCTCCTGCCATCGTGAAACATTTAAATGCCCTGCTCTTGTCAGTTCCCTATCACGCTCATCCCATAGATAGTGAAGCCGTGTTGCGCTTGCTCATAGGTTTTACCCTCACGGCAGGGGGATTTGATGTAAATTATGAAAGCGTTAATGCCCTGGGACGCTCTGATCTTGAATTTATCTGCGGCAAGCGTTATTTCGTCTTAGAGTTTAAGTTTGCAAGAGACGGAGACGATGAAAAACTGCTTTTGCAAAAAGCTCTTGAACAGATTAAATCCAGGCATTACGGTGAGCACAAACATCCTGAATTAGAGCACGTGCGTTTGGCTTTGGTCTTCTCTTCTAAAAACAA
>CABQMD010000341.1 GCA_902465145.1 uncultured Succinatimonas sp.
CTTAAGCCGTATTTTTAAATATTTAACCTTTAGCGTTGCTTTTACCTTTTTCCCTCAGCTTGCAAATGCCGCCTTACAAATCCTTTCTTTAGACGAGATCCCTCAAGACAACAAAACCGCAGTATGTGCAAAATTTTCGCACACGCTCAGACAAATTTCCTCAGCAGATCTCAATCTTTTCTTCAGGATCCACGGATCAAATTTAAGTCCCAATCAAGTTCCGGTAATAAAACAGGAAAAAGACAGGCTGTGTGCTTACGGTCTTGAAAACGGTACCGATTACAGTTTTGCTTTTTTAAAGGAATTGTCGTCAAATCAAGGCGAATTTCTCAAAAACGATGAAAAATGGCACATTACCACCATACCTTACCGCAGTTCCTTCTCATTATTAGACGTTACCGACAACGATTACGGTAAAACCGTAAATCTGCGCCTGCGCTCTCTGAATATCAAAGAAATAAAACTGATGCTCTTTCGCATACCCGATGCCGAAATTGCCGCAACCGTAATGCAGAACGAATACAAAAGTGCAATAGGACTTAACAAAGCAGCAAGACTGTTGCTTTCAGGCGGAATTTTTATAGACTCTGCTGTGGTAAAACCGCACGTTGTTCCGAATAGAACCGTATTTACGCAGGTAACGCTAAAAGCAGGTCTTGAAAGTCAGGGAACGCCGCTTATCATTGCCTGCGATCCCAACATTGAATTACATTCGCTTTTAAGCTACGCCAGCAAACACAACTACGGACTTTGGGGAGCCAAGTTATTACAAAAAAGATCGTTGTCGGTTATTTCAAAACGTCACGGCAACACTTTAACGGCGGAAGTTCATTCAGCAAGCAGCTCAATGCCGATAAAAGATGCCGTAGCCAGACTGTTTTCATCCTCAGGAAAACTACTGTCAACTGCAAGCACCGATGCTTCTGGATATGTGGTATTTTCACTTCCAAATTCAAGAAATAATTTTGAACTTTTACCCAAAATTGCTGAAATAACCTCTCCTGAGGGAAGTGTAAAATTCAACCTGCCGGTCGACATTGTCTCGGACGTCACTCGTGATTCGGGCGAGAAAATGAGTAAAGGCGGGATCATAGCGGTGATCGACAAACTCTGCTATGCACCAGGTGAAACCGTACACTATACGGCGCTAGCCCGCAAAACCGATTTGGGGGCATCAAATATCCAAAACTTAAGATTGCAGATAATCTCGCCGACAGGTGCTACCGTAAAAGATCTAATATTGCAGGATCAGGGAGCTTCAAGTTTTATTTCGACTTTTGACATTCCCAAAGATTCAAATCAAGGTGACTGGTCTGCCCGGCTTTCGGATCCCAAAGGCCGAGTCATTTCCATACGCCATTTCAGCGTTAAAAAACCTCTCTTATCAGACTTCTTTATCAAGAGTCCGCTGATATCCGGAGAAATGCGTGCCGGAAACAATGAATTTATAAGTCTCAGAGCTTTGTA
The DNA here is from genome assembly GCA_902465145.1 of uncultured Succinatimonas sp. Taxonomy (GTDB): domain Bacteria; phylum Pseudomonadota; class Gammaproteobacteria; order Enterobacterales; family Succinivibrionaceae; genus Succinivibrio. The sequence continues at coordinate 1,468 of CABQMD010000341.1, forward strand.
TGCCGACGGGTCTTCTGCTCAAGGTTTAAAAGCCGACGGATGGCTTTTTTTTAAAACTCATCGCCATCCTTTTGAAAACTTTAAAAA
>CABQMD010000342.1 GCA_902465145.1 uncultured Succinatimonas sp.
TAAAATGTAACTTTTTTGCAAAATAAAGCGGAGTTAATTCATAACTCCGCTTTCTTATGAAAGATTTGCCTTTCAGACTGTTTAGCAAATCAATGCTATCCATCCTTTATCGAGGAAAAAAGCAGAAACGTCGGGAACCAAAAACCATACACAAAATAATCCGACTAATGTCAAAACAATGGTGTAGGGAACAGCCATCCACATCATTTTAAAATAGGGTAATTTAATCAATGGTGCAATGCTTGAAGTTAAAAGAAAGAGGAAGGCTGATTGTCCGTTAGGAGTTGCAACGGATGGCAGATTGGTGCCTGCATTGATTGCAATCGCCAGCTCATTAAAATGCTCTGCGGTGACAGCTCCAGCGTCAAATGCGTTCTTAAGCTGTTCTATATAGATGGTGGCTACGAAGACATTGTCAGAAACTGCGGAAATGATGCCATTGGCAAGATAAATGATCGGAATATGATATTCTTCTGGGGCATTAAGTACGGCTTCAATAATGGGATCAAAAAGCTTGTTATGTGAGATCACGCAAACGACCGTAAAGAAAACGCATAATAATGCACAAAATGGCATAGATTCCTTAAATGCTCCGCCTAATTCCTCTTCAGAGGTTTTTCCGCACAAAGAAGCAGCCACTATGATCACCGACAAGCCTATCAGTCCTACCGATGCCAAATGAAAAGCAAGTGCGACTATCAGCCAAACAAAGCACATTCCTTGAATAAAGAGGTTCAACTTATCACGGCGAGAAAATGTGTGTAAATTATTTTTATCTTGCGTTTTCAGTACCTGATACACGCTTTCAGGCATGGACGCTCCGTAACCGAACAGCTTAAACTTTTCAATGACAAAACATGTTGCCAGACCAAACACAACGATTGGTACGGATACTGCGGACATCCGGATGACATAATCACCAAACTGCCAATTGGCAACCGATCCCACGATAAGGTTTTGCGGCTCGCCTACGATGGTACATATACCGCCCAAAGTCGTACCTACAGCTGCATGCATAAGGATGCCGCGTAGAAAAGCTCTGAATTGGTTGACATCATGAATTTTATCTTCTGGTAACAAATCATCGTCACGTGACGCTACAGCAAGTTCATTTCCGGATATGGTCTTAAGGTACAGATCGTAAAGACCTACAGCCGTAGAGATAATAATAGCCAGCACTGTGAGGGCATCCATAAATGCGGATATGGCGCCGCATAAAGAACAAAATAAAAAAGCCAAAAGGATCCTTGATCTAACCTTTACCAAAAGACGGGTAAAAATGAAAAGTAAGAAATCGCGAATGAAACGAATGCCTGCTACCATGAACATAATGAGTAAAAGTACTTCAAGATTTGCTCCGATTTCAGCCGTCACTTCTTGCATGTCGCACAGTCCTAAAAAGCAGGCCTCGATCACCAAAAGACCTCCTGACATTAAAGGATAACTGTCCAAAGCCATGGCAAGGGAAAAAATAAATTCTGCAATTAACAACCATCCTGCGCACACGGGACTGATTTTGGCGATCAGGGGATTTAAAAGTAA
>CABQMD010000343.1 GCA_902465145.1 uncultured Succinatimonas sp.
TGTTGAACCGTATTACGCTGAGCGGCAGCTTTTTGTTGTTCCGAAAGCGGGATCTGATCCCAGGCATTTTTAAGCGGCAACAGCACCTTAAGTGCAGCATCAATGCTTTCAATGCTGATCTCTACCGAAGCATCGGCAATACAGTCGATTATATAGGTATACATGTCAAAAAGTTTTTGAGCAAGATCTGCGTTGACGTTAAAGTCCAAAGTACTGCGCAGGTTTTCGATAATAGTTGAAGCCGACGCCAGTTTTGAACCTTTTAAAGCCAGATCTCCGTGTTCTATTGCGCCTCTGGCCTGCATCAGTCTTTCAAAAGCTCCCTGAAATAACATCTTGGTAATGGTATAAGGATCGGCAACCGACAGCTCGGTTCTGGTACTGTTTTGACGGTAAGCGTTAAGTCCCCTGCGGGTGAACATGGCTCTCTCCTCGGATGCGGCAAATTCGTGCCGACAAGTTTTAATCTTTTTGGGATGTTTGAAGGAGAGTAAGCAAAAAAAATGCCAATGTAGAACGGAGCTTAATTGCGACTGTCTTCCAAAAGAAAGAATACTTCCTGACGGGCGAGGCGTCTTGCTTTGATGGCGCGCATGAATGTACGGCGGCGTCTGGTTCTGTTTATGGTCGTCATGCGACGGGCCAAATGAGATGATCTTTTCATTTTATTTTCCTGTATCTTTAAATTGCTGAAATTTTAACATGTTCTTGTAAAGAAGGAGTGGGTACAGGTTAAGCACAGGTTAAAAGTCATCAGTATCTTCTGAAAAGTGTTTGCGAGCATTTTTTAATCATTGTGGAAAACGCCGTGTTAAAGCCGTTTGTTATCGTTTTACAGCTGCTTTTGAGTTATATACCGTGAAAAAATAAAAAAAAGTGTTGACGTTCAAAAGAGTTCTGTTATCATATGACCCCGTTAATTCACACGGTGATTAGCGCAGTCCGGTAGCGCATCTCGTTCGGGACGAGGGGGTCGTAGGTTCAAATCCTATATCACCGACCACTTGAGCGTCCTTAGCTCAGTTGGATAGAGCAACAGCCTTCTAAGCTGTGGGTCAAAGGTTCGATTCCTTTAGGACGCGCCATCCAGCTTGCTGGACGGGAAGAATGACGAGCTGAATTAACGTTTCAACTGTGGTGGCTATAGCTCAGTTGGTAGAGCCCTGGATTGTGATTCCAGTTGTCGTGGGTTCGAGCCCCTCTAGCCACCCCATCCTATTCAAATCCTTTTCCTGTTAAAACACTGTGCGGAAGTGGCGGAATTGGTAGACGCACCAGATTTAGGTTCTGGCGCCTTCGGTGTAAGGGTTCGAGTCCCTTCTTCCGCACCACCCTTTTTTTCCTTTGTATTTATACATATATCTATTCCCATATTTATTGCTTCGTACGAAGTTGCATTTGTAAGCGTTCTTTTTAAGTCATAATCCAGTTTCTGGACGACAAACATCATGTGTTTCGTTTTACTAATTTTTAATAAATTTTTGCTTAGATCAAACTAATTATTTTTTCATAGTTTATGATATGGTTAAAATATT
>CABQMD010000344.1 GCA_902465145.1 uncultured Succinatimonas sp.
GGTTACCGACGTTGTATCTTTGGATTTCCCCGGTATGGGCGAAACCTTCATGCAGATGGATCTTATAGGTGCAGTGCACTACGGTCTCATCTCCATCATCTTTACCTTCACCGTAGTTGAGCTTTTTGACAACATCGGTACTTTGATCGGCGTGACCAAAGCTGCCGGTTTGATGGATGAAAAAGGGCACATCGAAAACATCGATCGTGCTTTGGCTACCGATTCTGTCGGTACCTTGGTATCTGCCGTCATGGGTACCTGCACCGTGACTTCCTATGTTGAGTCCACCGCCGGCGTCAATGCAGGCGGCAGAACCGGTCTTACCGCCGTAACCGTAGGCATTTGCTTCCTGCTGGCTTTCGTATTTGCTCCTTTGTTCGGCCTGATCCCGGCTTTTGCTACTGCTCCTGCTCTCATCATCGTAGGTGCCATGATGCTTAAGAATATTCAGGGAGTAAATTTCAGCGATTACTCAGATTCAATTCCCGCATTCCTTACCATCATCATGATGCCCATGAGCTACTCCATTGCCAACGGCTTCGGCTTCGGTTTTGCCTCATACTGCCTGCTTAAGGTATGCACCGGCAAATTCCGTGAAGTCACTCCGGTGATGTGGGTGGTAACCATCATCTTCATGATCTCTTTTGCCATGCATTCATGATGATTGCTTACATTTTGATCTGAATTTACCTTGACCAAGACGACAGGGTAAGCAACAACGGGGACGGTACCGCAGAGTACTGTCCTCGTTTTTTTAGGTGTGCGCGGCATACGCATTAACTACAGGGAGAAAGTCCCGAGATCATCTTCGGCAAGACGTGACGGATGAGCGTGCCAAATAACGCTAAGTCCGAGATCCTGGCGGAGTTATGGGCGTAAAGATGGAGGCAAAGGATTTAAAGCTAATGTACTTTACTTGCGGAGCGTTTAACGGCAGTATAGTGATAGAAGCCAAAGAAAATATTCTGACTTAACTAATGAAGAAATCGCAGAATATTCAAACGTTTCCTCAAAGACGATTAGAAAAGGCGGAGAACTTATTGGAAGGATCTGAAATGAGTGAAAAGGATCATGTTCTGAGGATGTTAACGCGTCTTGAGAACGCCTTTAAATACCTTATAGGCATGCTGTCAGCGATCGTTATATTTTTAGCATTTAATTATGACAGTTCTGCGATCTCGATTATGGCTACTATACTAGTTGTAGTTTGTGTGATCGGCTTAGTTTATGTAGCTTATCAATTAAGAAAACATTTAAGAAGATTAAATAAGATGTCTACGCCTTTTTTTTACAATTATCTTCGCTGTTTTTTCGATTGTGGCCTGTATTATATATGTCGTGACTCCAATTGATGATTAATCCCTGCTCAGAAAAATAACATGGCCGGATCCTGCTTTTATGTGCTGTTGTGAATGAAGAAGAGCCGGTCGTCTTAATTTAGCAAGGTTAAAAGGCAGTTTGTTAGAACGACGAAAATAGATCGGTTAAAGAGCTCATCATGCAGGAAGAGACAAGTTTACTTAAAAATTTTTCCG
>CABQMD010000345.1 GCA_902465145.1 uncultured Succinatimonas sp.
AATTTATGCTTACAGAGCAGGCACCGTGCTTGATTACACCAAGCGCGAGCAGGCAGAAATAGAAAAGTGCGAGTCTTTGGAGCAATTGAGGCTTATGCATTACGGCTTTAAGATAGCAGTAGGGATCACTGCAACTCCTCCTGAAATAGGTGTTGATACCAAAGAAGATCTAAAACGCGTAAACGAAATCCTCTCAGATAAAGGCATACACTGACAGAAAAAAAGACACTCAAGCCTTTAAACTCCCCGCTGTTACTGCGGGGAGTTACAGCTTTTAAAAACTAATAAGTTGAAGAAGAGCTTTTGTGTACTTTAGGAAATTCTTTAAATTCGTTCTTGCGCTTGGCATATTCTAAGAATGTCGGCAACGTTACGTTACGATCGTGCTGTTCTACTTTTAAGACTGTGGTGTCTTTCATCCCCTCATTGAAAAATTTATAAATGAAATCATCTCCGCCGAAGCCTGCGGTGGCAGAGTCCTCAACTCCGTTTCCGTAATAGACCACCTTAATATTGGCCCAGATGATGGCGCTAAGACACATGGGACAGGGGTAAGCTGAAGAATAGATCACGCAATCAGACAGAGCCGAAGTTTTCAAAGTTTTAGCCGCATCGCGTATAGCCGTGATCTCGGCGTGAGCAGTAGGATCTGTAAGTTTGTGTTTGCTGTCATGTCCGCGACCGACGATTTTACCGTTCTTGACGATTACGGCACCAAAAGGTGCGCCGTCCTTGTTCAGAAAAATACTTTGAGCTTCTGCAGCAGCTTCTGACATGAACAAAGGATCATAGTCCGTATGTGCTGCCTGTACACTGCAAGTCACGGCAGAAAGCAACGTGGCGGCTAAAACTATATGTTTGAGCATTTTTTCCTAAATAAAAACGGTGTATCAGTGTATTTAAGTTTTTGGGGGATAAAACTGTGCGCACTTAAATGACAGTCTTTTCCCTATTTCGAGACTTGATTTGCGAAAAAAAAGTATGGATTTTTTATTGCGTGCGGGATTGTCTCAAAATTGCCAGACTTGATAGAAAAGGTTACTTTGTGAATTTACGCAATGCTCTTGTTATACAGGCTTTATTGCGTAATAATGTCCCTGCTTGTCGGAGTGCCTTAAAGGCTGAGACTGTTTACAGAATCCGCAATGACCTGATCAGGTTAATACCTGCGTAGGCAACAAGATTCCGGCATGCGTGCACGCAAGGACGATGTCCTTGGCGTATTCAAGAAGCATCAGCATAGGAAGCATCCGGAATGACCGATAACACCGTTTCCCAAAATTCCCAAAAAACAGGTTACGTTCCTGACATCTCCACCGTCTTCGTCAGAGGATCTTCTGATGAAATTCAGGTTCCTTTTGACTGTTTGAAATTATCAAACGGCGAAAAAATCTTAAGTTATACGGTAAAGGGGGTAAAGCGCGATGTCCCGCTGAGAAAAAAATGGATCGAAGATCGTGCTTCTTACGGAAAAGGACGTACTCAGCTTGAACTTGCCAAAGCAGGGGTGATCACTCCTGAAAT
>CABQMD010000346.1 GCA_902465145.1 uncultured Succinatimonas sp.
GAGCATCAGACAGATCTGATCTGGAAGCATAAAAATCTTTAACGACTTTAAGATAAGATTCAAGATAACGTTGCCCTTGTTTATCCTTTTCTTTGCGCTTAAATTCGCTGATCGCAATTTTCAACTGCCTTTGCAGAAAAACACAGGCATATACGGCACCTTCCAAGCGCTCTTTGGGACCTATAAAGGTAAGTTTGCTGACAGCAGAACCTGTAGATGTGGTAAAAGCAAAAACTCCGAAGCATTTTCCGACCATGGCACCTATAGTACCTAATACAGCTCTGGTTTTAAGCCCGGGAACCAATACGGCATCGCTTTCTCCTATCGACAGAGTATTAAGCTCAGAATAAGAAATATCATGCAGACTCATGAGCTTTTGTGCTCGCGACAAAGCGGCGGCGGCTTCATGCGGATTAGAACTTTTACTTAAGGCTAAAAGCTTTTCAATACGCTCATACAAGGCACTCTTGTCTTTTTCCATATTGCAGTTTTTTATTTTTCAAACAATTAAAACGATCGTCAACGAAAAACAAAGAAAAAACGTCTCAAACGTTTGCCTAAAATCGATTTAAGAACTATTATATTGACAGTCTATTTTAAAGATCTTTTGGAGACTTACGATGAAGATCGCACTTATTTTGGAAAATTCTCAGGCTGATAAGAACCCCATCATCTTCAGAGAGCTGAAGAATGTATCCGAAGCTCACGGTCATACCGTTTTCAACTACGGCATGTACACTGCAGGTGACAAACGTCGTTTGACCTATGTGATGAACGGTTTGTTGGCCGCCATCGTTCTCAATACCAAAGCTGCCGACTTCGTGGTAACCGGATGCGGTACCGGTGAAGGTGCCTGCCTTGCTTTGAATTCATTCCCCGGTGTCGAGTGCGGTCACGTTGCAAACCCGGTCGACTCCTACCTCTTTACCCAGATCAACGGCGGTAACGCCATTTCATTGCCTTATGCTTTAGGCTTCGGCTGGGGCGGCGAACTCAACTTGCGCTATACCTTTGAAAAGCTCTTTGTAAACAAATTCGGCGGCGGCTATCCTCCCGAGAGAGTGGAAGCCGAGCAGAGCAACAAGAAGATCTTGGATCACGTCAAGACCATCACTCATCGTCCTTTGATCGAAGTACTCAAGGGACTTGATCCTAAATTCGTCAAAGACACTATCGACGATCCTCAGTTTGCAGAAATGTTCTATGCCAACTGCCAAGATCAGGAAGTAGCTGATTTCCTGAAGGCTCTTTAAAAAATTCGGCAAAAAAACCCGGAGCAATTCCGGGTTTTTTTTTACATTGAAAGCTGCTTTTGCGCAAGCTGAGCGGATGTATCGTCAGGATAATTCTTCACCACAACTTCAAAGAAACGCTTGGCCTTATCTTTATCTCCCTGGGCTTTGTAAATAAGTCCGAGCTTATACAAAGAATCAGGACGTTTGGGAGAATTTTTAAAGCCGGCTGCATTTAGGAAACTGACACGGGCATCCTGCAGCTTTCCCTTTTTA